>JAUWZH010000276.1 GCA_030615435.1 Candidatus Brocadiaceae bacterium
CGAAATCAATCGGCTCGATGCCCTCGGCACGCAGCTTCTCCACCCGTTCGTCCACCGCCGCGAAGGCGTATGTCCCGATGGACTGGACGCGCTCGGAAGGAACGATCCGCATGTTGAGATTCCCGAAAGACCGAGTGAGCCGGCGAGAATTGCGCCGGCCGTGGATGCCACGCGCTGGACGTGGCTCCCACGACGCAGCAGGCGCAATATAGCTCCTGGAAAGGCCAGAGTCAATCGAATGGGGTACGAGCCATTTGCGCTTTGGGAGTCTTGGCGCGCTACGCGCGATGCAATCTTGTGGCGGCGCGAGTGACGTTACCGCGGCCGGCGCATCACCATCTACGAGCAAGAGCCACAGCCGAACGGCTCCCCTGCCGATCCAAGAAACCTGAGGTCCGTCACGGTGCCGACGTCAAAGGGCAGAGAGCGAAGAGTGAAACGATACATTGATATTTGGAGGCATGAGAAGTAGCATACGAGCACGAGCTGAAATTCGGGGTGGAAAGTCCCTGTATTGATTAGCGAAATTATGGAAAGGAAAAGCGCGATGGACATTGTGAAGGGCGAGAAGCTTTATGTGTTGTTTGTGGTTGCCATCTTGTGCGTGGGTCTGGGCGTGACGGGGCCCGCGGCAGAAACCGATCCTGTTTGGAATGACGAGGCAACCAGTGACATACTGAACAAGAATGAGCTGTCGAAACTGGCTGAGGTCCTTCCCAGTTGGAAGGTCACGCAAATGGTGTGGCCGTCACCAGAAGAGCTCAGCGCAGCCCGGGTTACCGCCAAGGCGGAAGTTGTTTCATCTTCTCTGGATTGGATCAAGAGATACGTTCGACACGATGCTCTGCCGGAGAAGTTCGGAGACCGGCTCGTGCCCATGAAAAGGTGGGGACGAGTCACCCAGCAGGTCGGGGAGAATCCGCTCTGTGATGTGTTCATTGCCCGGTGGAGGACGAATTACCGTGTTACGCAGGTCCAGGAAAGCCACTATAATGTAACTATGACGGTCACTGACGAGCGACTTGCAGAGGCAGGGAGAACTGATCACAAAGAGTTCGTAGAGGAAATGGCCCGCGCCAGTCTTCAGGAGCATTTGCTGCCGGATGAGGAAGTTGCGCCGATTCTTGTGCGTGAGAAAGTGGCGGGTTCCGACGTGGAAGGCTCACGCATCGTGCTAAGCAGAGTGTTGTGGTCGGTCCCCGCAGTGGTGGTGCGACACGAGGAGCATGGAGGACCCACCTGGATTAGTCTCAAAGTGGCCCGGGAAATAGGAGTAACGTGGGTGGAGGCGGATACGGATGGCAGGTTCGTCAGGTTTGGAATCGTGAAGTTCCCGAAAGGACCTGGGCGTTTGGACCCGTATGCCGAAAGGTTTAGCGATACCCCCTGAGGGTGTGTGCGAAGCAGGGTGACGTGGTTTCTTGCTCAGAGGTGAAAGCAGGTGGATTGATGGGCAAACCGGAAGTTCGACATCCGCCGGGCGGCGAGGGCCCTCCCGAGCAACAGGGGCCCTTGCTCTCGGTGGTGATCCCCGCTTACAACGAGGTCGCGACGATCGGGGAGACAATCCGGCGCGTGAGGGAAACGCCGTTCGAGAAAGAGATTATCGTCGTGGACGACGGCTCGACCGACGGAACGGCGCAGGCCGTCGAAGGGCTCCAGGGCGAGGACTTGAGGTTGGTGCGGCACCCGGTGAACAGGGGCAAGGGCGCTGCGGTGCGCACGGCGATCGGCGAGGCTCGCGGGCGCATCATCCTGATCCAGGACGCAGACCTCGAGTACCGACCGGCAGACTATGCGACCGTCCTCCAACCCCTCATCGAGGGTGAGGCGGACGTGGCGTATGGGTCGCGTTTTCTGGGCGGGCCGCACAGGGTTCTTTTCTTCTGGCATTACGTGGCAAACCGACTGCTCACGCTCCTGTCGAACGCGTTCAGCAATCTGAACCTCTCGGACATGGAGACCGGATGCAAAGCCTTCCGGCGTGAGGTCCTCGCGGGGCTTCCACTGAGGGAAGACGGATTCGGGATCGAGCCGGAGCTGACGCAGAAGGTCGCCCGCCGGTGCTGGCGCGTCTACGAGGTTCCCATATCATATCACGGGCGCACCTATGAGGAGGGCAAGAAGATCGGCTGGAGGGACGCCATCCGTGCCCTCTGGTGCATACTGCGCTATTCGATCGCGGATTGAGAGGGAGGCCTTGCGCGGCGGGTCGTCGGGAGGCTGCCGGGCGGCGAGCGCAGGGGTGGGACTCAGTTGAATTAGTCCGCCTCCTGTGGTAGGGTTAACGGCGTGTTGGGGGGTTGCTCCGGCGGTGAGACGCAGCCGGTCAGAGCTTCGTGCGTTGCCCGCAAACCCGCCGAATTCTTTCCTCGGGGTTGTGCTCCCAGGATCCAGATTCAGCGCGGTGAACTGCCTGCGCTGACTCCACCTCGTCTGTGGTTTGCCTTTCTGTGCGAAAGGGGCAGAAGCCGAATGAGCAGGGAAGCAAAGAAACTCGTGTACTTCTTCCAGCAGGGAGCGGCCGAGGGCCGCACGGAACTGAAGTGGCTTCTCGGAGGCAAAGGAGCCAATCTTGCCGAGATGGCAAACGTCGGGCTTCCGGTGCCGCCGGGCTTTACGATTACCACCGAGGCGTGCCGTGAGTACCAGCAGACCGACGGGTGGGCGGAGGGCCTCGATGAGCAGGTGGCTCAGAACCTCGAGAGGCTCGAAGACCTCACCGGGCGGAAGCTGGGGGATAAGGACAATCCGCTGCTCGTCAGCGTGCGCAGCGGCGCCGCCGTGAGCATGCCGGGCATGATGGCCACCATTCTGAATCTGGGGTTGAACGACGATTCGGTCGTCGGACTGGCCAATCAGAGCGGCGACGAACGTTTTGCCTGGGACTGCTACCGGCGCTTCATCGAGATGTTCGGCAACGTAGCAATGCACATCCCGCACCAGGCATTCGACCGGTTCCTCCACGAGGAAAGGGAAAAGGCGGGGGTTCGGCACGATAGCCAACTCAGCCCCGAGCAGCTCAAGACGATCGTCAGGAACTTCAAGAAGGTCTACGTCGAGAACACGGGCGAGGAGTTTCCCGAGGATCCGAAAGCGCAGCTCACGCGTGCCGTCAACGCCGTCTTCGGCTCGTGGGACAACCCCCAGGCGGTGCGCTACCGGGAGATCAACGCGATAAGGGGCCTGTTCGGCACCGCGGTCAACGTGCAGACCATGGTCTTCGGCAACATGGGCCACAGGAGCTTCACGGGCGTGGGCTTCACGCGCAACCCGGCCACGGGCGAGAACAAGCTCTACGGGGAGTACCTCATCAACGCGCAAGGCGAGGACGTGGTGGCCGGCATTCGCACGCCAAAGAGCGTGGACGAGTTGGCGGAGGAAAACCTCTCGGAGTTCCCCGAGGCAGACATCTCGCCCCCGGAGGCAAAGAAGCTCTACAAGGGCCTCTACGAGCAGCTCCTCGAGATCAAGAATACCCTCGAGTCCCATTACAGGGACGTGCAGGACTTCGAGTTCACCGCCCAGCAGGGCACCCTTTACATGCTCCAGACCCGCAGCGGCAAGCGCACCGCCGCGGCTGCGGTCAAGATCGCCGTGGACATGGCGCAGGAGGGCCTCACAGATAGGAAGACCGCGGTGCTGCGGGTGGACCCGGCACAGATCGAGCATCTGCTGCACAAGCAGTT
>JAUWZH010000286.1 GCA_030615435.1 Candidatus Brocadiaceae bacterium
GAAATCCACATTGCCGCGGCCCAGCTCGACGAAGCGGCGGTTGCTGTCGAGGTCCTTGAAGTGCACGTAGCTGATGCGGTCCAGGTGCTTCTCGAAAGCGGCCGGGATGTCGAAACCGCCGAGGGCCATTTGCGCCGTGTCGGGTGTGCACCTGACTGATTCCGGATCGGTGGCGGCCATCAGGGCATCGAATTCGGCCTGGTACTGAAACAGGGTGTCCCAGTGTTGGTGCCAGGTGCAGGTGAGGCCTGCCTCGTGGATTCTCCTCCCCTCGGCGTTGGACAGTCCAGCTATGTACTCTATGGTTGCGGGGCTGTTCGGCAGTTCCAGGCTCCCGCCGTCAATCAGTATGAACTGCGTGCCGATCTGTTTGGCGAACCCTATCGCCACACCGATCCGCTCTTGCCACCGGCGGACCTCTTCGTCGTTCAGGAACCCGCAGGGGCAATACAGGCCGGACACCTGGAGGTCAAGGCCGGCCAGGCGGCGTTTGAGGCTGGCGGCGTCGCCGAAGTGCTCCCGGAGGGTGCCCGGAGTCCATTCGAAGCCATCCCAGCCGGTCGCGGAGATGTCCTGGAGTGCGTCGTCTGCCGCAATTTCCTGCAGGATGTACGTCGCGGGGTGGTAGCCGAGTCTCAGCATTTCATATCTCCGTCTCCTGGCCGGGCTTCAGGATCGAGCAAGCAATGCCCCTCTCGCGCAGCTTTTCCGCGAAGAGGTTCGGATCCTGCCGGATGACCTCGAAGGCGCTGTAGTGCATGGGCACGACGAGGTCGGCCTCGAGCATCTCGGCGGCCCTCAGGGCGTCATCGGGGCCCATGGTGAAGTTGTCTCCGATGGGCAGGATCGCGGCCTTGAGGTCGTTGAGTTCTCCGATGAGCTTCATGTCGGAAAACAGGCCCGTATCCCCTGCGTAGTAAACGGTTCTGTCGTCCATGGTCACCAGGCAACCGCAGGGCATCCCGGTGTATTCGATGTGATCGTCGTTGACGATGGCCGAGCCGTGGAATGCCTGTGTGAGCTTCACGTGGCCGAACTCAAACTGCCGGCCGCCGCCTATGTGCAGGGGGACCGTCCGGCACCCGAAACGTTCACAGTACATCGCGAGCTCAAAGGTCGCGATGATGGGCACGCCGAGGCGTCGGGAAATCGCTATGGCGTCCCCCAGGTGGTCGGAGTGCCCGTGAGAGACCAGAACTGCGTCAACTTCCACCTCCTCGGGTCCGCAGGCTGCCTCCGGATTCTCCGCGAGCCACGGGTCGAAAATCACGCTGTGCTCATCCGTCGAAAGTATGAAGCAGGCGTGTCCGAGCGCCTTGAGCTTGGGCACAATGCTTCAACTCCTTTCTCAGAGGGGCTTGCCCCTTCTGCGTTCTCTCACCACTCCCACACGCTGTCGTCGTCCTCCACGGGGAGCTCGACCGGGCGGTTTCGCGCGGCCGATTGATACATCGCGAGCACGATTTCCAACGTTGGCCGCACGGACTCCACGGGGATGATTACCTCGCGGTCCTCCCGGACGGCGTTGATCATGTCCTGTATGAGGGCCTGGTGGTCGGCGTGGCTGAAGTCGGCGGGCCCGCCGGCAGCGGTCGCCCGAACTGCTGCGCTGCCCCAGGTCCGGATCTGCTCGTCTTCGGGCGTTTCGTCGCGGAATTGCCACGTCGCCATTCTCTCCCCGACCACGATTGCCGTTCCGTCGGTGCCGTTGAGTTCGATCCGGGCGTCTGTTCCTGGCCACAGCGCCGTTGACCCCTCGATCACCCCCTGAGCGCCGCACTCGAAGTCCACGAACGCGAGAAGCGTGTCCTCGAGCCGCACGGAAGGATGAGCCAGGTTCGCCATCCTCGCCTGCACCCTCGATGCCGGGCCGGCGAGATACTGCAAGAGGTCAATGTAGTGGAAGGCGTGCTGGACCGTAACGCCTGCGCCTGACCTGCGAGAGCTTCGCCACGGGTCGGAATGGTAGTACTCCTGCGTGCGGAACCACTTTATGAAGGCGTCGGCGTGCAGCAGCTTCCCGAAACGCCCGGAACCGACCGCTTGCTTCATCGCCTGAACGGCCTTCCGGAGCCGGCTTTGGACGGCGCAGGCGAGCTTGACGCCGGCTTCCTTGCAGGCCTGGATCATGTCGTCCGTTTCCCTGAGCGACATGGCGGGCGGCTTCTCGGTGATTACGTGCTTGCCCGCCCTGGCGCACTGGACCACCGCATCGTGGTGCAGGTGGTTCGGCAGGGCGACGCTGACGACGTCAATTTCGGGGTCCTCGAGCATCTCCTCCAGGGAATAGTAAGCCCTTGCGCCGTACTCCGCCGCGCGCTTGTCGGCGCGCTCCCTGTCTATGTCGCAGAAAGCCACCATCCGGCCGCCCTCTGCGTCGCTCACGGACTTCGCGTGAAAGGGGGCCACGAGCCCCGCCCCAAGGATTCCAAAGCCGAGAGTCTCAGTCATGTGTGCCTGCCCTCCGGACCGTCTTGCCGGGGATTCTCGCCGATACGCGACGCCCGGCGCGTCATCACTTGTGCCCGCCGCAGTAGTCGAGCAAGAACGTTACGAGGACCTCGGCCATCCTCGCGATGTCGCTCATGGCGATCTGTTCGTCTTTGGAATGGGCCACCGCGATCGTGCCGGCGCCGGAGACGACGGTCGGGATGCCGAGCTGGTTGTTGTAGAACCACGCGTCGCAGGAGGCGGGCATGCCGGAGACCTCCAGCGGGACGCCCACCTCATCGGCGGCCTTCAGCAGTGCCTGAGGCAGCTCGTGGTCCGGGGCGAGCACGCTGCTGTCGTGCCGGTACGTGAACGCGAATTCGAAGTTCTGCGACAGGCCCGCGTCCCCGCCCTCGATGAGCGCCCGCCGCATTTCCTCGCAGACCTGTTCCTTCGTTTTGTTGGGCAGCAGCCCGAGGACTCCTTCCAGCACGGCCCGACTCGGTGCGGCGGCGGGCCAGTTGCCTGCCTGGAGGCGTCCGAACGTGATCGGCATCGGGTCCGGATTCGCATCGAAAAGCGGGAAGCCGCGCGATGCCCCCAGCAGCTCGTCGTGATACTGCTGGAGAATTGCCATCGCGTCCCTCGCCATCAGGAGGGCACTGCGAGAGCGGCCCACGTCCCCGCTGTGAGCCGCCCTGCCCGACAGGGCGAGGCGGAACCACACCGCGCCGCGAATCGAGGTCATCAGCTTGCCGCCCGTGGGTTCGAGGACGATGCAGCCGTCGGCCGCTTCGCCCCTTCGCGCCATCGCCAGGGTGCCGTTGCCGCCGACCTCTTCCTCCACCACGAAGTGCGCGACCACGTCCCCGTCGAGCTCGATGCCGAGGGCCTCCAGAGCCTCAAGCACCAGGAATGCCGTCGCCACCTGGCCCTTGGCGTCGCAGGCGCCGCGCCCGAACACCACGCCATCCTTGACGCGGGGCGTCCAGGGCTGCGCCATGCCTTCCGACGGAGGCACCACGTCTGTGTGCGCGTTGA
>JAUWZH010000127.1 GCA_030615435.1 Candidatus Brocadiaceae bacterium
CCATGCGCGCGACAGGGACTACGCGGAGCCTGAACTCTCCACGCGCCTCCGACGGCCGGTCTCCGCTACCAAGCCCCCGGTTGGTTCCGGGAACAATGCGTCGAGTCACTTCTCCACCTCCTCGGGGAGCTCCAGATCGGCCGCCTTCACATTCTCTTCGATCTGGGACGCCTTGCTGGCGCCGATGATGGTGCTCGTGACCTCCGGTCGGCGCAGGCACCAGGCCAGGGCCAGGGTCGCCGCGGTCGTGCCCAACTCCTTGGCAATGCTGACCAGCTCCTGGCTCTTCTCCTTGTTCTCCTCACTCCAGTACATCATCTTCAGAACCATGTTGATGTCGTCGCTGGCCCCGCGCGTGCCGGCGGGGGCATCCTCGCCGGGCTTGTACTTGCCCGTCAACATTCCATGCGCCAGGGGCGAGAACACCACGTTGCCGATGCCCTCGGCCGCGGTGGTCGGAAATACGCTTCTTTCGGGGAAGCGATAGAGCATGCTGTAGCGCGGCTCGTTCACGCAGATGCCGCGCGCCCCGATTTCCCGGGCGATGGCGTTGGCCTTGACCATCAGTTCGGCCGGCCACTCGCTGACGCCCCAGTAGAGGATTTTGCCCTGCCGCGCAAGGTCTTCCATCGCCCGCACGGTTTCCTCCAGCGGAGTATCGGGGTCAGGGCGGTGGCACATGTAGAGGTCCACGTAGTCCATGCCGAGGCGTTCCAGACTGGCATCACACTGCTCGAAGATGTGCTTCTTCGAGAGACCCTTGTCGTTGGGGCCTTCTGCCATCTCGGCGAAGATCTTGGTGATCACGAACAGCGACGAACGCCGGTACTCCGCCAGGCACTTGCCGAGCACCCTCTCGGCCTCGCCGATGGCGTAGGCGTTGGCTGTGTCGAAGAAGTTGATGCCGGCATCGTAGGCGGCCCTGACGGTCTCGCGCGACGCCTTCAAGTCCAGTTTGAATCCTATGGTCAGGTAGCTGCCCAGCCCGACCACGCTCAGTCGCACTCCCCACTTGCCCATCTGCCGGTATTGCATCTTCCTCCTCCGTTGTAGTAATGCCCTTTGCGTCCGGGCGAACTTCCAGTATCCCCGACGCCCGCAACAAGCCTACACCAAGCATCAGGGAACGTCAAGGCAACGCCCGTTGCCGGCCGCCATCGAGCCTGCCGCCGCGCGGCCCTATCGAGCGCCGAGCGCCTCGTCACGTTCATTAGAATCCATTCCGGGCTTCATGAGCTCCGCCCCATGTGCGCAGGCCGACAGTATGAAGCCGAGCGCGGAAGGATCGTTCTCCAGCCGGTGCTCTTCGTACGCCTCGGGCGTGTCCAGCCCACCGGTCGGACGCGATGAGAACTTGAAGTTCCCCTCCGCGTCCACGAGTTCGCCCACCGCGCATAGCCCGCCGCCGGCGCCCCAGTAGTAATAGTCCTGGGCCCACTGGCCGACGATCGCCCTGGCGCACCCGCTGGTGACCAGCGCAGTCCCCGCAATGCACGAGAACGAGTTCAGATCGTCCAGCAGTTGGCGGTAGCCCCCGCTGACAGGCAGGTACTCGTGCATGACCTCCACGCAGCGGCGCACCAGACAGATAACGTCCACATACTGGTCGTGCTCCCGCGGCAGGTGCTCCAGCAGTCCTACTATGCCCGCGATGCAGTAACCGTTGCCCAGGGTCCACAACCCTGGAGTAACCCGGCGCGGATGGGCGCCGTGCCCGAAGGCGGAATGCCACAGATGCGTCACCGGATCCTCCAGCCAGCGCTGGTGCCCGAACAGTTGGGTGCAGGCCTCATCGAAGTATCGGACCTCGCCGCTCATCGCCCCCGCCTTCGCCAGCAGCGGCAGCCACACGTAGAGTTGATCAATCGTGTAGCCTCCTGCCTCGTCCAGAAACACGCCCGTCCGGTCACGGGGGGCGCGATTCAACTCGGCGTCGAGGAACGCCGGCAGTCCCTCCGGCGCATCCTGCTCGCCGGTGCGGAGGGCGATCTCGCCGGCCACGTTCCACCGGGCGGCAGGCGGGAGCGCTTCACGACAGCGCTCAAATAACTCCCTGGCATGAGTCAGGAGAGCCGCGTCCCCCGCGTGGTCGTACCAGTGCAGCAGGCCCAGAATCGTGCTGCCGTAGAGGTCGTGCTCCGGGAGGTCTTCCAGGGCCAGCGTCCGCCGCACCACCGGCGGGGCAATCTCCTCTGCCGAGCGCGACTCTGGCGCCTCGGTGCTCAGCAGGCCAGGGACGGCTTCGGTAATGATGTGTGGGAGTCGCTCAGGCTCCGTGGTGTCGAAGTCCACCTGCTCCTTCTGCAGCATGTGCATGGCTATGAAGGCCCTCATGACGGTGCCGTCCCCATGCGGCTCGTTGTACCGCGGGCAGGTGGAGTCCTGATGCTCGCCGTTGTAGCCCCCCGCATCGGTGGAGACGTTGTGGATGTTGCCCTCTTCGTCAACTATGCCGCGCAGGCCGCAGAACGTGCGGTAAGCAATCGGGCCGAACTCCTCCGGCAGCGTGCCGTGTCGTAAGCCGGTGGCAAAGGCCGTGCAGAACAGGCCGGAGCCGGTGGCTTCCTCGAAACAATCCTCCCGGTTGAGCAGTTGCCTGAACAGGCCCGAAGGCGTCTGGAAGGCGGCGATCGAACGGCAGAACCGCTGCCATTCCCCCAGCATCAGCTCGTAGCCGCTGTGGGAGGGGTCCCACAGGTGCTCCGTGTCGGCCCAGGCGCCTGCCAGCCAGCCGTTGCCCCTGGCCCAGAGGCCGGGGTTCGGGCGGTTCGGATGCAGGCCGTGGCCCCAGCGGCTGTACCAGACCCCCGTCTGCGGCTCCTCCAGGTAGTCGCGGTATATCTCGTACTGCCGCACCGCTTCGTCGAAGAACCTGTGATCGCCGAGCAGGTGACCGAAGACAATGGGTTCACTTATGTAGCCGGAGAAGACGTCCACCGTATAGCGGCCACGCGGATCCAGCAACGCGCCTTCACGGTCACGGCGTGGCTCGGCGAGGAACTTCTCTCCGAGCTCTTCAGCTCCCTCGATCCATCGGCTGTCGCCCGTGGCCGCCCACAGGTGCCAGTCGAAGCGGGGTTCTCCCGTGTCTTCGTAAGCCAGCTCGCGCTGGGCCAGGTAAAAGTCCAGATATCGCTGCTCCCGCGTGGCCGACCAGAGCTCCAGCACGCCGATCAACCCGAAGCCGTACATGTAGGTTCGCCGCGGGGGGAGATTCATGAACCTTTCCGCAATGGCGGATGCGATTTCCAACGGACTGCGCTTGTCTGATGCTTCATGAGACATCCGTTCATTCTCCTCTCGGTCTTTAGTGTGCCGATACCAACCTGTAACGGGCGCCCTGCGGGATGTGGTGGAAGTTGACCTCCGGGAACTGCCGGCTCATGGCGGCCACGCCCGGCTCCTCCGAGGTGGCGTGGTTGACGCGGATGATGCCGAACCCGTGGTCGGCCGCCCACGGGATACTCGACCAGTAGGGCGCGCCGTCGTCGCAAACGACGCTGAGCTTGCACATGTAGTCAAGGATGTCCTGCACTTTCGTCATCGGGCTTCACCTCAGTTCTTTCCAGGCCTTGATGAGCGCCAGCACGTTCTGCCAGACGGCGTCCGATGTGTCCCTGATGTTGTCAACGGGTGAGAGAATGAAGCCGTCGGGACCGAGGGTTTCAAGGGCCATGCGGACGGCCGTGCGGACGTTCTGCTCCGTGCCGCGTTCGACCGTGACGAAGCCGTTGATGCCCCCCCACAGGCAGACATCGGCGCCGAGCTCAGCCTTGAGGGCGGCCATGTCCATCCCTTGATCCTGCACGGGGTCTACGCCGATGAGCACGTCAATTCCCGCCTCAAGGAGCAGCTCGGCGAACTGGAGCCCGCCGACGGTCATTGCATAGCCGTATGCTGCGCTCGCCTCGTGCGCCAGTTCGACTTCCTTCCTTATGCGCGGGAGCATGAAACGCCGGAACAGGGCCGGCGACCAGGAGGAGGTCCCCTCGTACCACGCGCGGCGTATGAACAGGTCCAGCCCCACTTCCAGCATCAGTTCCATTCGCCGCAGGTTCCATTCGTAAATGACCTCCAGAAGCGCATCGAGGAACTCGGGCGCGTCCACGGCGAGCAGCACCGCGCTCTCCAGGCCGCAGAGCCAGGCCAGGGCGTCGGCCCCGACGCCCCAACCCCCGGCGAGCAAGAGCCCGCGGCGTTGGGCGAACTCCTTGCCCTTGCGCCAGCATTCCCTGCACAGGTGCACGTCATCGGTGTTCGGACCGCTCAACAGGTGCCGCAGCGCAGGCAGGTCCTTTTCACCGGTGACCAGATAAGAGGCGCAGCGTGGGGTCAGGAAGTCATCCAGAAGCGGCACCTGATCCCCATAAGGCCAGTCGTCCGTCCGGTTGACCGCAACCGAGAGGACGCCGCGAGGCGTTTCGTATTCCTTGTGCAGGACAGGATAGCGGGCGGCGGCGGGAGTCTCTTTCCACTGCCGCACGGTCACGTCCGACGGGAAGGTGACGGGGATGCCGGGGGCGTCACTGTGACCGGTCGAGGCCAACGGGACCAGCGTGGTCATGTCCGCCACGGCGTCGAGCCCGAGCGCGAGCTGCGCCTCAATCCGCCCGAACCAGTCGTCCCGCTCGGCCCGCAACGCCTTGAACATCATGAAGGAAAGGGGCACGTAGTCCGGTACCCCACCCCGTATGGCGGCCAGCATACGCTCGCGCGAGGTCACTCCTGCTGCTCTCCGGTCCAGGTTCCAAAATGAGCCGTGACTCTACCGGACCCACCTCATCATGTCAAGTGCCGTCTCGCCTGCTGCCGCCTTGCCTCGCCGGAGGGGATTCTGTATTCTGCCTGTTTCGGCGCTATTGTGCAACGGTTGTCCCAGTCAAGCGGCGAGGAGAGGACACGATGAGACCAGCAGGCGTGCTCGAAGAACTGGATGAAGCCGCATGGCCGAAGGTCTACAGCGGCCAGCATCTGAAGGAGATCCGGTTTCCCCTCGGCGGCATCGGGACCGGGACGATTTCCCTGGGCGGGCGGGGGCAGCTGCGGGACTGGGAGATTTTCAACCATCCCGACAAGGGAAATGACCTGCCGTTTTGCTTCCCCCTCATCCGCAGCGAGACTGCCGACGGAGCGGTGCAGGCGCGGGTGCTGGAAGGGCGCATCCAGCCCCCGTTCGAGTCGGGCCACGGCCTTCCCATCGGACGCCTGTCCGGCGTTCCGCGCCTGCACTTCTGCACGTTCACCGGCGCGTATCCGTTCGCCTACGTGGCCTTTGAGGAGGAGACCCTGCCCGTGGAGGTGACGCTGGAGGCGTTCAACCCCCTCGTGCCGGCGGACCCCGACGCTTCCGGCATCCCTGCCGCGATCCTGCGCTATCACCTGTTCAATCCGAAACGCGAGCCGGTGGAGGTATCCCTCGCTTTCAGCCTGCCCAATCCCATCGGGCCGGCCGAGGGCAAGAGCAACGAGGAGCGCAAGGACGGCGCGCTGCACGGCGTCCTGATGAGCAACCCGTCGCTTCCAAAGGAGGACTCCGCTTTCGGCACACTTGCCCTCGCAGTGATCGAGGGCAGGACGTGCGTTTCGCCCGCCTGGCCGAAGCCCTCCCCACTCAGCATCAACGCACAGGCGTTCTGGCACGACTTCAAGGCCGACGGCCGCCTGGACTATGGCCCCGAGGGGGATGCCGGCAAGGTCGCAGTCTGCTCCTCTGTCACGCTCAAGCCCGGCGCTGCGGGACAGGTCACGTTTCTCATCACCTGGCACTTCCCCAACCGCACGCCTGCGGTCTGCGGCTGGGTGGCCCCGGAGGGGAGGGAGGAGGCGGCCCTGGGGAATTACTACGCTACGCAGTTCGACGATGCCTGGAGCGTCGCAGAGCACCTGTGCAGGGAGCTTCCCCGCCTGGAGGAGGACTCGCGCAAGTTCGTGCGCGCAGTGCTCGAAAGCAGCCTGCCGCCGGCGGTCGTCGAGGCGGCCTTGAACAACGTCTCGACACTGCGCACGACCACCTGCTTCCGCAGCGCGGGCGGTGCGTTCTACGGGTTCGAGGGGTCCAGCGACAGGGTGGGGTGCTGCTACGGGAACTGCACGCACGTCTGGAACTACGAGCAGACAACGGCCTTCCTGTTCCCTTCGCTGGCGCGCTCGATGCGGGAAACGGAGTTCCTGGTCAGCACGGACGATGACGGAATGATGAGTTTCCGGACGCTGCTGCCGGCGGGGGAAGGCCGCGGGGGCCTCGTGGCCGCCGACGGCCAGATGGGGTGCGTTATGAAGCTCTGCCGCGACTGGAGGCTGTGCGGGGACACAAAGTGGCTGCGCCGACTCTGGCCGGGGGCGCGGAGGGCGCTGGAGTTCTGCTGGAGCGAGCGGGGATGGGACGCCGACCGGGACGGCGTGATGGAGGGCGCCCAGCATACCACCTACGACGGGGAGTTCTACGGCCCGAACCCGCTGTGCCAGGTCTGGTACCTCGGCGCGCTGCGGGCCGCCGAGGAGATGGCGCGGGCGCTCGGTGAGGACGAATTCGCCGACCAGGTGCGCGCGCTGTTCGAGCGCGGGAGCCGCTGGACCGACGAGAACCTTTTCAACGGCGACTATTATGAGCAGCAGATCCAACCGATGAAGGCCGAGGAAGTAGACGAGCGGCTGCGGTTGGAGGGGGACAGCGTCAATCCCGAGCATCCCACCAGTCAGTTGGGGGAGGGGTGCCTGGTGGACCAGCTCGTGGGGCAGTACTTCGCGCACGTTGCCGGGCTCGGCTACCTTCTGGAGGCTCCCAACGTGAAGAAGACGGCCCTGAGCGTCTTCCGCAGCAATCGGGTCTCGATGGCCGAGCACGAATGCCTGAGCCGCACTTACGCGCTCAACGACGAAACGGGCCTGGTCATCTGCTCCTGGCCGCGCTGCCAGCAGCCCGCTTCGGTGCACTGGTTCTTCACGGAATTCTGGACAGGCCTCGAGTATGCGGCGGCGATCCTGATGCTGTACGAGGGGCTGATCGAGGAGGGTCTCACCTGCATCGCCGACGTCCGCGAGCGCTATGACGGCCTGAAGCGCAACCCCTGGAACGAGGCGGAAGCCGGCCACCACTACGCCCGGGCGATGGCGGCGTGGGCGGCGGTGCTGGCGCTGAGCGGGTACCGGTACAACGCGCTGACAGGAGAGATGCAG
>JAUWZH010000027.1 GCA_030615435.1 Candidatus Brocadiaceae bacterium
GAGGCTAAGGAGGGCGGAGGAGGATGGCGAAGGAGGGTCCGCCGGAGGGCTTTGTTCGCAAATTTCTACATCCGCGCTGTCACCAGGCTTGTGGGCGGCAGTCTAATCAAAGCTGATCCCGTTTGCTGGACAGCTCCTGCAAAGAATGTGAGATTCTTTCATGTGCTCTCATTGCCCGCCACCCGCAGACCATCCAGAATATGCTCACAAACACCCCCCATAATAGGACGGCAAGGACTGCCAATGCACCGAAGCCTTCTCCAATAAAGTTGATCATTTTCAATCTCTCCTCTCAGCGAAGTGCACCGACTGCACCCATGCAGACGATTGCAGTAGCGTGGGCCTCCACTGCCCTGACGGCACTGCTAAGCCTTGCAAACAGGGTACCTTTTGACCTACAATGGTTTCGCGCTGATTCTACGGCCCGGAGGAGCTGCCTGTCAACAGATTCGGCCACTTCTCGCGCCGCAGGACGCGAAATTTGCGGTCTGGAGTCCGGATGGCGAGTGCGCCTGCACCAGGCTGCTTCAGTTGGCCATTGAGTTCCTGCGGCAGCTAGCCGCCGCGCCGCCTCCTAAATTCTTCAAAGCGCCGAGTGAGCGAGAATGTGTACATCAGAATAGCCTCCACAAAATCCAAAGCATCCTTCGCATCCGTTTTGTCGATGATCACATTGAGATCGTGTGCCGCGTCGTTGCCAAGAAGCCGGAGCTGATCAGCCCAGGCAAGCAACCTTTGATCTATTTTGCCTTGCTCCTGGAGCATCACGAGTCGGTTTCTCAAGTTACCCTTGATCGCACCAAGCTCGTGACAGGTCGCTTCCAGGCATTTACGGCACATGATCAAACACGGCTCATATAGACCTACGCGGAACGCTCTTGCTGCGTTTGCGTAGGCTCGCCCTGCCGTCGGAGGAACGTCCCCTGCAGACAGCTCCCGACTAGTGGGGTACAGAATACGCTCCCCCTGCGGCGCACTCACCTCCCCCGGAATCTCGTAGAATAATGACTCGCACAGGAACACCGCGCCGCATCGCGGGCACTCAGCCATAGCATACTCCCTGATATTATAGTGGGCGTCGGCGGGATCATGAAGCACGGAGCCTTCCAGCGGCTTTGACTGGACATGCCCCAGGGGAGGAGTTAGAATCGCCGCCCGCCGACACTAGACCCTTGACGGTCCGCCGTCGGGGCAGATATGTCGCCCTTGTAGTCAAGATTGGAGAGACGTCACGATGAAAGACAGCAACCGCAGCGTCCGGCAGTCAGGCAGTGGACACGCCCGTTCTCACTCTGCGCCCGGCGACACCGCTGCGGGCGAGAGGCGCGACCAGACGTCGGCCGACCCCAAAGCGCCGGCGCACGAGCTCATCTACACAGGGGTGGTGCTGGAGAGCGTCCAGCTCTGGGATCATCTCAAGAGGATAAAGCAGGTCAAAGAGCTCGGCCTGGGCAACTTCGTTGAGCTCTCTGCGGTGGTCCACGTGGGGAACAGCGAGGAGGACAGGGAGCACTGGAAGAAGCTTTATCCCGAGCTCGCGGAAGAAATTGACCGAGTGCCCAGGGCGAAGACCCTGCTGGAAAAGGGCTCGCCCGCCGTGATCTCAATCCCCGAAGACCTCCTGATGGAGGAAGTTCGACTCTGTCGGGAAAACGGGCTGTATTTCGATTTCGGCTTCGGTTTGACCAGCCACACCGGCGAGGCGCGCAGGCGTCTGCTCGCCAGGGCGAAGGAGGCGGGCGGAGAGTACCTCGCCACTTCCGCTCTGACGGGAGAGGCTACGAGTCTGCTTGCAGCCGTGTTAGCCGTGTTGCCTTCCAGCGTTTGGAAGGCGGACCACGGCGTGGACGTGAGCAAGATGAACCTGCAAACCATGCACGATTGGTTCGTGGACAGGCAGCGCGAAGTCGTGGCGGATGCCAGAAGTGCCGGCCTCCTCGAAGTGAGCAGCAGCGCCGAGGCCACCTCCCAGTTCCGGCTCCTCCTGGAAGCCGGGATCAGGATACCGATTCTCGAACTCGTCCCCTATGAGCCCCTTGCCGGTCTCGCCGCAGTGCGAGGCTCGGCGAGGGCCTACGAGTCGCCGCTCTGGGGAGTATTGTTCGCTTTCGGCTGGTACAGGGCCCCCGTGGACACCGACGTTCCGAACCGAGCCCGGATCGCCTACAACATGTTCTATGCCGGCGGCTCGCGGCTGTTCTCCGACATGAACTACCACTTTCAACTGCACGGCACACCCGGCGGCTTCTTCACAGAGCAGGCCCGTCCGCCGCTGCGAATAGGCGAAAAGGAGTTCCGGGACTTCGACGATCCGATCTGCGTGGCGGGCCGCAAGGTCCTGAGCGATCACTACGAGTTCGTTCAGTTTCACAACCGCCCTGCGGGAGGCCCGCGGGTGAAGATCGGCGTCGTCCTCGGCCACCTCGACTCCTATGCCGGCGTTCACCTCCCGGATTACGTCTGGAGCGTGGCCGAGCCGGGCTGGGAAACGGGCGACGCGGAAAAGACCTGGGAACTGTTCTACCGACTCTTCGACGCCGAGCCCTGGTACACCCCTCCCCTGAAGAACTACTGGCAGGCCGACCCCGCGCAGAAGAACCCGTACGGCACGCCCCCGTGCGGCCAGGTGGACATCGTCCCCGTCGAAGCCCCCCTGGAGGTCCTCCAGACCTACAGCGTCCTGGTATTCCTGGGCTGGAACACCTTGACGGAGGAGATCTACGGGAAGCTCAAGCGATACGTGGAGGCCGGCGGTCGCCTGCTGATGAGCCTGCCCCAGTTGAGCACGCAGCTCCACCGCGGAGATGACCTGGAGTTGATCCACGGGGGCGACCTGGACGACCTGTTCGGCGTCCGAATTGAGGGACCCGGGGAGAGCACCGAGTTCGTCCAGTTCCTCAGCACGGGCGCCTTCAAGCCCTACGAGTTCCCCAAGGGGACGTTGTATCTCGAGGAGACGAAACTGGCCCGAACGCGCCTCACCAGCGCCGTCGCGCTCGCCGCGAGCAACGAGGGAACGCCGGTCCTGCTGGAGAACAGGAAGGGGGAAGGCTTCTGCTACCTGCTCGCGACGTGGGGCTACCCGGGGCTGCACCTGCAATCGTTCCTGACCGACGTGCTGCGCACCATCTCGAACGGGGAACAGGACACCATCGCCGTCCAGGGCGACTCAGTCTTCTACGCGGTCTATCCAAGGACGGTTGACTCGCCGAACGACCTCCATACCCTTTATGTGGGCAACAAGGGCTTCTACGGCCTTCCGAACCACTGCCGCGTTTCGGTCGCGGGCAGGGCGGTTCCGCTGCGAGTCGAGGCCTATGACATGAGGATCGTGTGGATCGCGGGCGATCTGGTGGTATCCCCGTTTGACCGGTTTGTGAGGGTGGAGCGCGTCCAGTCCGGCGCGGAGGGACACGTGGTGGGCCTGGTCGGGCGGAAGGGCCGGCACCGCATCCAACTCGCCTGTCTGGGCAGCGAGGTAGGCCGCGTGCTGCTGAACGGAGAGGCGCAGACCGTCCACTGCGACGAGGATGGGGTCAGCAGCTTCGAGTGCACGATGGACGGCGCCCACGAACTGATGATCGAAGAAACCAGTTGCTAATCTATGTAGCCAAGAATGTTGGGGCGCCACGATGAAAAGCCGCTCGGGCGCCTTCGAGGGAACTCGCCCGCAGGCGCGCAAACCAGAGCCGAAAACGAGAGGAAGATGATGGAGGTCCCAAGCGGACGCATCGAGCTCAGAGTGACGGAGCGGCTCGGCATTGAACGCCGCAACTATCCCGTGACGGTGGGCGTGCCCTTCCCCGCCGGTGAACTTCATTCGATCGAGCAGGTGCGGGTGCTCGACTGCGACGCACGCGAGGTGCCGTGCCAGGTGGCGAGGATGGACCTCTCCGACTGGCCGGACGGTTCCGTAAAGGGCGTTCGCCTCGATTTTCAGGCCACGATGGGCCCGGAGCAGACCGCCCTCTACACCCTGGAGTACGGCGGCGGGCCGGGCGAAGCGGCTCCGGCAACGCCGGTAGGCATGCAGGAAGATGCCGACACTCTGCGCGTGCACACCGGGCCACTGGAGTTCGAGATCTCGAAGCGCAGCTTCCGGTTATTCGAGAGCGTTCGGCTCAACGGGGTCGAGATGATAGACGCCTCGCGGCCGCGCGGGTTCTTCCTCACATCCGTCGAGGACAAGGTCTACGAGAGCGGGCTCGCCCGGTCGCCCGAGGTGCAGGTGGAGTCCAGCGGCCCGCTGCGGGCGTCGGTCCGCATCAAAGGAGCGCACACGGCCCCCGACGGGGATGAGTTCATGGACTTCGATGTGCGGATCGAGGCGTTCGCCGGCGCGCCCTTCGTGAAGGTGACCTACGGGTTCTACAACATGGGTCGGCACGTCGAGCTCCGCCTCGTAGACCCCTTCCGCGGCAGCCTGTTCCGCGTGCCGTACTCGAGCGTCAGGGACATCAGGCTCAAGACCCCCCTGCGCATCGAGGCAGAGACCGAAGCGCTGATCCCAGGCGACAGGTTCTACGTCCACCGCGTCCGCGGCGACGCCTCGCTGTATTACGGCTGGTGCCCCCGGCTGAACAACCGGGAGGGTCTGGGCCACATCCTGCGCTACAAGGGGGAGGACAACTTCCTGTATCCGGGCACAACGCAGGACTCCAGCAGCGGCTGCGAGGTGGTGGACCAGGGCGAGGGGCGGACGATGCAGATTCGCTACGCCACTCACGAGGGCAATTTCTGCCCGATGGACGTGGAGGAAGTGCTGCGGGATGAGCCCGACGGCACCCGCGAGGTGTTCTACTTGGGCAGCCCGGACGGTTGGGTGGACATCTCGAACGCCCAGCGCGGCGCGGCCGTCTTCGTGCGACTGTTCGGGATGCTGCCCCCGAAGCAGGTCGAACTCACGAGCGACAGCGTTGAGACGATTCTGTGGCCGGCGCGAGCAGGCGACCTCGACCTCGGCGAGGGTTCCGGCAAGAGCCACGAGATGTTCTTCCTCTTCCACGAGGGCTCCGGCGTGGAGCAGAAGGTAGACTGGCTCTGTGAGGCCTTCCGTGAACCGCTGGTCTGCGCCGTGGAGCCGGCCTGGATCCAGCGCACGGGCCTGCTGGGGGACATCTACCCGGTGGAGACTGCGAACAGGCCGAACTTCGAGAAGCGCCTGCGCCACGTCTTTGAAGGCTGGATCGGGGGCAGTTTCTTTGAAAGCTGGGCCGGGAGCAGCCCGAGCATGATGAATTACCCCGAGATGGCGCTCGCCACACCCGTGGCAAAGGGCAACGCTTCCAACAACGACGGCGACGCCGTGATGTCGCTGATGCTCCAGTTCGCGCGCACGGGCGAGCCGAGGTACTTCCTCGCGGCGCGCGATCAGGCGCGGCACACGATGGACGTGGACTTCATCCGCTACAGCCCCGACCCGCTGATGCACGAAGGCATCCACATGCATTCCTACGACCACGTGACGGCGATCTCCCAGCCCTCTCACGTCTGGATCGAGGGGATGCTCGACTATTACTACCTCACCGGCGAGCCGGAGGCGATCTTCGTCTGCCGGTCGGTGGGCAGACACCTGTCGCGGCAGGTCTTCGCCGACAGGCTCATGTGCTACTGCGACGAGCGCGAGGCAGGCTGGCCCCTGATCATGTTCAGCGCCCTGTACCGGGCGACGAGCGACAAGGGCATCGAACGGGCCGCCCGGCACGTTGTGGACATGCTGGATGCCTGGCAGGACAAGATCAGCGGCATCTGGCTCTCGCGCTGGCGACAGGAGGCCCGTTACAACATGGACGGCGGCGGCTTCCAGCGGGCGGTGGTTTTCTGCGGCCTCTACCAGTGGTGGAAGGCGACCGGCGACGAGCAGGCCAGGGAGATATTCCGCCGCGGCATCTTCACTTTCTCCGACGAAGTCTCCGAGATAACGAGTTTCGGCGGCCGCGACTTCATCAACCTCGAGTGCCTCGCCTACGCTTACACCATGCTCGGCGATCGCACGTGCATCGAGAAGGCAATGAGGGCGTGGCGATTCGTCACCAGAATGGGCCAGGGCGAGTATCCCGTTGATGGGGGCGCCCTCCGCAGCGCCTTCCCGTTCTTGCAGGTGGCCGATGAACTCGGCCTGGTGAGCCGGGACTACGAGGATTGACCAGCGGGCGGGCCGGGCGCTGCACGGGCCCACAGGCTGGCGCGCCCGTCCTGGAGGGGTGAGACGAGCGCCCTTCGAGGAGCTTCATCGCACTGGAGGATGCAAATGCACGCAACTGGACTTTTCGACCTTACGGGAAAGACGGCGCTGATTACGGGCTCTGCGCGGGGGCTCGGGCGCGTGCTGGCCTGCGGGCTGGGGGAGGCGGGCGCAGCGCTCGTGCTCAACGACGTGGATGAGGAGGCCCTGGAAAAGACTGCCGCCGAGCTCCGCGCCGACGGGCTGGCAACGCGGACCTCCCGCTTCGACGTCACGAACGAGAACGAGGTCGAGGCATCGGTTGCCGCAATTGAGCAGGAGGCCGGCCCGATAGACGTTCTGGTCAACAATGCCGGCATCAACCTGCGGGAAGCGCTCCCAGAGCTCGACACCGAAACCTGGCGCCAGGTGCTGGAGGTCAACCTCACCGGGCCGATGTGCGTGTCGAGGGCCCTGGCCCGGCGGATGATCCCCCGCCGGCGCGGCAAGATCATCAACATCTGCTCGCTGCTCAGCGAGGCGGCCCGCCCGACGTGCGCCCCCTACGCAGTGAGCAAGGCGGGGCTGAAGATGCTCACCAGGTCGCTCGCTGTGGAGCTCGGCCCGCACAACATCCAGGTCAACGGGATCGGCCCCGGCTACTTCGTCACCGAGATGACGCAGGCGCTCAGGGACGACCCCGAGTTCGACCGATGGGTCCTCCAACGGACCCCCGCGGAGCGCTGGGGCGAGCCGCGCGAGCTGGTCGGCTGCGCCGTGTTTCTCGCCTCCGAGGCATCCTCGTTCGTCAACGGGCAACTCATTTACGTGGACGGAGGGTGGCTGGCGGCGCTCTGAGGGCCACCTCGCCCCGCCCCGGGCCATTTGTCCGCCCTCCCCCACCAACCCCCGCAGGCTGGAGCCGGAGCGACGAAGAGCGCGCCAGAGTGCGCCCGGTTGCTGGAACTCCAGTCCGCCCTACGGGCTCCTTACGTTCCAGCAACGGTTGGAGGGTGAGACTACCTTATCCAACCCCATTTTCTGTCCAAACAATGGGGAGCACCTCAGTGTGGTGTCTTTGTCGTGGCATAAGCGCTTACCAACCTCTGCCATGCGACCCGTATAATCTGGCGCTTGTCGGGTACGTTCCCGCCGATCCGGGCCAGGAACTGCTCGCCAGACACCCATTCACAACAGTGTATCTCCGCCGCGTTCGGGCAGAGGCGTACACTATCATCCGCAAAGATTAGCGCAGCGTAGTAGCCCTTGCCGATCATAGAATGCGGCTGATCAATGCGCCTCAGCGAATACTCCAGGTCCCGTTCCCCCCACCTCTCGCGCGGAAGGCGCCGTTTTCCTACCCAAGTACTTCTCCGGAACTGTACGCTTTGCCCTGTCAGGCCGACCTCGACCTCCAGGCACCGATGTGCAGCCGCCTCAATCGTCTCATTCAACGCAATGCCTTCCTGAGGAGGAATCCATATGGCCCGATTCGTCGCAGGCACGGTTATCAGAAACCGCTCCTTGTCAGCAGCTTTGACTAAGCATATGACCTCTGGCCGATAGCCCCAAAGGCGCAGGCGGACCTTGCGGTCGAACAACCGAAACAGGATCTTCACCCACTCCGAGTCTATCACGTGCCTTTCTCCTGCTAATGCAACCCGCAGCCCATGCATTACCTGCCTTTGACGCCCTACGATCTCACATCCGCCGGATGCAGACGGCTGCGAAATGCCGCGGCTGCCCCCCGTAATCAGGGCGTTCTTGCCCTCCAGCCTCCGTTCCATGTCACCCTCACGCAAAGGCGCAGAAACGCAGAGTCCGTATGCCGCAAACCTGCTCTCCGCCGTGGCTTAGAGGCCCGCGGCTTTGAGCATCGCTGCCGGGCTGACGGGTTTGCCTCCCGAGGCCATGCTTTCATTGACTGCCAGCGAGACCGCGAGCGACCGCAGGCCGTCCTCGTAGCTCGACTGAATCGCCGAGGGGTCCCCGCTCTCCACGGCGGAGAGGAAGGCATTGTCGAGCTTCGCCATGGCAGGACCCACCACCCCGGCGTGGTCCCGTTCGTCGGTGCCCTCGGAGGTGTGGATCTTCAGGGAGCTGTAAGTGAGCTCCACCGTGTAGTCCAGGCCGTCGAACCGCAGCCCTACGTGCGGTGCGCCGCCGTCGTTCAACACGCAGGCGCTGCACACGTGCCCCGCGGCCCCCGACTCGAACTGGAGCAGCGCGACGCTCGCATCCTCGACGTCATAGCCCTTGATGTCCGTCATGGCGCCCGTGGAGCCGAAGGCGCACACCTGCTTGATCTCCCCTGCCAGACGCCGCGCGAGATCGAAGATGTCGGTGGTCTGCTCGACGGCCTGTCCGCCGGAGAGCTTCTTGTGCCGCCACCACGGCACGGGGGGCATCCCGCCCACGAACCAGCCCTCCACCAGGCTGATGTGGCGCTCTGAGAGGAATCCGGCGGCCGCCTGGACCTGCGGTGTGTAGCGCACCTGATACCCGACACAGCTCACGAGTCCCTTCTCGCGCACCGCCCTGGCCACTCGCGCCCCTGCGCTGAGGTCCAGGTGCACGGGCTTCTCGACGCAGAACGGCACCCCACGCTCGGCGAGTTCCAGCTCGATCCCCCTGTGGGCCGCCGGCGGCACGCAGACGTAAACCGCGTCCAGGTCCTCGACCTCGAGCATCTCTCGATAGTCCCCGTAGGCGCTGGCGCCCCATTTCTCTGCCGCCTCTTCCAGGCGCTCCCGGTCCGGGTCGCAAACGGCAACGATCGCCGTGTCCCGGCGCTCGGCCACATTCGGCATGTGCGCCGCGGCAATGCCTCCCATTCCGATGCATCCGACCTTCAACGGCATCTGGCAGCCCTTTCGTTCGAAGGTGCAGGAAGAAAGCGACGATTCTACCCTTTTGCGGCCGGCAGCCGCAACGGCGGGTGGGAACTGCCGAGGCCGGCGCGTCTCGGCTGAGAGGAGATTTGACAATCCGCGCAGCTCACGCTATACCTTCAAAGAAGCCCCGCTGGTGGGAATCGCTGTGGTGGCGTGAGGCATCGCTCCTGCACATGCAACGATGGGGAGAAAAACCAAATGCCTGGAATGACCTGGCCTCTTGTGGCGGTTGTCAGGCTTCTGATGGCGACCCTCTGCGGCGCAGTCATCGGGTGGGAACGCGAGCTGCTGCACAAGGGCGCAGGGTTGCGCACTCACATCCTGATTTCCGCGGGGGCCTGCACGTTTTCGCTCGTGGCGCTCAGGATGCATCAGGATTTCCCCGGCGGGGACCCGCTCCGGCTCATACAGGGTATGCTCCTGGCGGTGGGTTTCCTGGCGGGCGGCCTCATCTTCACACGCCGCGACTCCATCCAGGGACTTACAACGGCCGCCGGCCTCTGGGTGTTGACCGGAGTCGGAGTGGCTGCCGGCTTCGGGTACTATTTCCTGGCGGCGCTGTGCACACTGCTCACGATTGCGATTGTTACGTGGCTGAGGTACGTCGAGAGATACATGCACGGAAAAGAAGGGCCGCCTCAGGAAGCGCCGGGGGCAGATGATTAGGGGCGAGCTTCGCGGGCGGATGCACGCGCCCACAGCCGGCTGACGTCCGCGGGGTGCCGTGTCACGTTGAAGGGCAGCGCGGGAGGAAAGGAGGCCGTTGGCATGGGGGAAACGGTTCGCTTCGGGGTATCGCTGGACGCGGACCTGCTGGACAGCTTCGATGCGCTCATCAAGAAGATGGGCTACGACAACCGGTCCGAGGCCATCCGGGCGCTGATCCGCGAGAAGCTGGTCGAGGAAGAATGGCAGTCGCCCACGGCGGAAACCTTCGCAGTTCTCTTCCTGGTCTACGACCACCATGCCATGTCAGTGGACAGGCGCCTGACCGACGCACAACACGAGCACCTCACAAACACCGTTTCCACCCTGCACGTGCACATAGACAGGGAAAACTGCCTGGAGGTCGTCGTGCTCAAGGGGCCGGGGCAGGAAATACGCTCCTTTGGCCAAAGCCTTCTCGGCATGCGAGGAGTGAAGTACGGCAGGCTTAACATGGGCACGAGCGGGCGTCGCCTTGCCTGAGAACACACCCGACCACGGGCCGGGGGCCGGCACAGAGGGGTTTCCCATGGATTTTCTCAGCCTTCTTCAGCAGGAAAAGCTCCTCGTCGGCGATGGCGCCATGGGCTCTCAACTCATGGCCCACGGCCTGCCGGCCGGCGCCTGTGCAGAGCTCTGGAACCTCGACCGGCCGGAGGAGATCGAGGCCGTCCAGCGGGAGTACGCTGCGGCGGGCGCGCGCTGCCTGCTCACCAACACCTTCGGAGGCAACGCCGTAGCTCTGGCGCGCCACGGCCTGAGCGACCGGCTGGAAGAGATCAACCGTGCGGCCGTCCGCATAGCGCGTCGCGCCGCAGGTGACGGGGCGGCCGTGCTCGGGGACATCGGCCCCACGGGGGCGCTGCTGGCGCCGATAGGCGACCTGTCCCCGCAGGAGGCCCGGGAGGCCTTCGCCGCCCCGGCGCGCGCGCTGGCGGCGGCGGGTGCGGATGCCATCATCGCCGAGACCTTCGACTCGTCGCAGGAATTGCGCATCGCCCTCGGCGCCGCCCGCGACGTGTGCGACCTGCCGCTGATCGCCAGCATGAGGTTCAACTGCGAGAAGACCGGCCGCTACCGCACGATAATGGGAGAGGCGCCGCAGGAACTCGTCGGCGCGGCACGGGAGTTGGGCTGCGCCGTGGTGGGGACGAACTGCGGCCAGGGCATCGCCACGATGGTCGGGCTCGTGGGCCGGATCGCAGAGCTGACGGACCTGCCGGTCATCGCCCAGCCGAACGCCGGAAAGCCGAGCCTGGTCGGCGGTCGAACGCTCTATGAGGAAGACGCGGGCGCGTTCGCCGAGCACCTGCCCGAGCTCTTCGAGGCCGGCGCACGCCTCATAGGGGGATGCTGCGGGACGGGTGCCGAGCACGTGCGCGCCATCCGGTCCTTCGCGGACACTTTGGGCCCGCGCGGCGAGTGAAGCACCGACACGCTCAGTCGGGCGGGGCGCGTTCTGGAACCGGCGGGGCCTGACCCTTCAGCTTTTCGATCTTTTCCACGAGGGCCTCGTCGTCGGCCTCCTGCGCGGCCTTCAACAGCACGTCGAGCAACTTCTGTGCGAGGCGTTCCTGATCGTTACCTGCGAGTTTCCGGGCCGCACGGAGGCCGAGCTCCACGATCTCAGGGCGGCGCCCTTCCCCGTCCTGTTCCAGCCATTCTTCCATGGCGGTGATGATTCTGCCCGGCTCCGCCCCTGCAAGCCAGCACCCAATCAACTCCGCTCGAACGCTCATGTCCCCGCCCGCCGACCTGTCCAGCTCGGCGTAAGCGGCAGCGGCACCCAGGAAGTCCTTCTCCGCCTTCAGCGCCTCGGCGAGCTTCACGCGAGCCGCTCTCAACTGGCCTTCAAGCGCCTCCTGGTGGCCGAAGTCCGCGATGGCTTTCCGCAGCACCTCGGCAGCGGCCCCGCTGTGCCCCTCCCCGGCCAGGATGTCGGCAATGATGATCATCCGCTCAAAGCTGTCCTTTGCCAGAATCCCGAGGGCAGAGACGGCACAGGTCCTGACGCGCTTGTTCTCGTCCTTCAGGGCTTCTCGCAATGCCGGGATGGCGGCGGGCTGACCCAGCTCACCGAGGGTGGTGGCCGTGATCTGCCTGACGAGCGGGCTTGGGTCCTTCCCAAGCAACTCACAGAGCTGAGGCACGGCGACGGCAGCCCGCAGCTCGCAGAGGGCGTCCACGGCGATCCACCGGACGTCTTCCTCCTCGTCGCTCAGCGCGGTCAGCAAGAGCTCTACGGCACGCTCTGAGCCGACCTTGCCGAGTGCTTTGACCGCCTTCTCCCGCACCTCCGGATGCCGGTTGCCGAGCGCCGCCTCCAGCCGCGGCACGGCCGCCGCGTCTATCTCCCCGCTCACGGCATCGAGGGCCTCCAGAAGCACATTCGGGTCCTCGTCGTCAAGGGCGCTCAGGAGCAGCGGGCTGCGGAACCTGCCCTTGAGTTTCGCAATGAACCGAACCACACGTTCCCTGAGCTGAGGGTCATGGGCCGCGAGGGCCTCGCCAAGCGCCTCGTAGGTCTCCCAATCATCCAGCGAGAGGGAACTCAACGCCTCAGGTTCCAGAGAGGCCAGCCGGAGCGAGGCGTACTCTCGCACACGGGGATGGCGGCTGCGCAGGGCCTCCAGCAGGCCCTGTGGGGTTCCGGCGGCGGGCGACATCATCAGGGCGTAGAGTTCCGCAAGCTGCTCCCTGAGTTCCTCGTTTCGGTGCCTGCCGGCTTCCACGCTCCTCTCCAGCGACCATACGCGTTCCTCCAGGACGTCCTCACGGGTCCTGTGTTTGTTGGAGGCCCACCAGTCTTTCCACGGTTCGGTCTGCGGCGGGAAATCGCGCCCTGAGACCTGCTTCAGCGCCCGCCACGCCGCCTCTCGCACGGCCGGGCGGTCGCCCTCCAAACCCTCCAGGAGGACGGGAATCGCCCGCACGCACAACCCTTCGCCGAGCGCCTCGAAGAGCAGCTCGCACTCTGCCGGGGAGCGGGATGATTCCGAGACAACCTTCATCATCGCTTCGACCTCTTGCGGATCGCTGAAACGCCCAAGCGCCGAAGCAGCGGCTTGCTTCACGGCGGGATCCTCGTCCTTCAAGGCGTCGAGAATCGCACCGAAGCACCTGTGGTCCTTACAGAACGCAGCCGCCTCTATCATGTCCACCCGCAGCGTCGGATCAGGCGCCTGCCTCATGCGCTCCAGCACCGGCGCGAGGGCGTGAGGATCTTTCATGCCGAGCAGCTCTATGGCCGCCTTCTGCCGCACGTCCCTGTCCGCCGAAGCCAGGCGCCCTTCCGCAATGGCGTAGCGTTCGAGCTCGTCCTCACTCATCGCGGGCTCCACTGCCACTTGCTCCTCTTCAACCTGGAGCCCGACCTGGCATCCCCCTATCAGCAGCACCCCGAGGGCCGCTGCCATGCTCAACCAGCGCCGAAGACCACAACTAATCCGAGACACCATGGAACCGTCCCTTACTCGACGAGAACCGGAGCCACCCTGCCCCCATATTATCTGAAGGGGCAGGTGAGGGCAACACTCGCGCTTGACAGCCCCCCACGTCGCCGCCTATTCTCAAACCGGGCGCACACGTCAAAGAATGGTCTCTGGCTGCGACTTCTTCCGGGCACAGCCCTCGCTTGTGCCACGACGTTGAGCCCCTGCCTGAGCCCGGCATGAAAGACAGCCTGAAGGGCTACGGGGCCCGGCGAGACGTTTCTCTTGCAGGTGTCAGTCGTGAGGGCATTTCCGATCACGAGAGACCCGGCGAATCCGTGGGGCTCGGCGATCTTGCTCGTGGTCCTCGTCGCGCTGGTGGCGGGGCTCCTGGCGCTCACCGGCCGCTTTCACACCCCTCCAACGGGAGGCCTCGAACGGACGGACTGCGTGGTCACCCACGTCTACGACGGGGACACGGTTCAGGTGGACGACTACCGAAAGGTCAGGCTCATCGGCATAGACGCCCTCGACGCGCACAACGAGGAGAAGAGACGACGCCAGGCGGCGGAATTGGGGCTGTCGGAGTCGGCGGTGACCCGCTGGGCGGAGCGCGCGGCGGAACGAGCCCGCGAGCTGCTGGCCGGGCGGCGCGTGCGCCTCGAACTCGCGCGGCCGCGCAGGGACGAGTACGGACGCACCCTCGCCTACCTCCACCTGCGCAGCGACGGCGAGGATGTGCTTTTCAACGCATTGCTCCTACGTGAAGGACTCGCCGTGGCTTACAGGAAGTTCGCCCATCCGCGCCGGGAGGAGTTCCTGGCGCTCGAGGAAAAGGCACGCGCCGAGCGGCTCGGCCTCTGGAGGGAAGTCCCCCGTGCGCCGTGAGCCGACAAACAACTCACCACAGAGCGGCACCTATGCCCTCATTCTGAGGGTTGACGCGGAAGGCCTTACCGTCCGGGTCGGCGCCCTGGGGGACGTCCACTTCCAGGCCGGATATTACTGCTACGTCGGGAGCGCCCTGGGGGGAGCCCGGGCACGCCTGGCCCGGCACTTCAGGAAACAGGGCAAACGCCGCCGCTGGCACGTGGACTACCTGCGGGAACGGGGCGAGGTAGAAGGAGCGGTTCTGTGGGTCACCCGCTGCAGGGCCGAGTGCACGTTGAAAGGGCCAACGACTGGCCAGCGCTCCACGCTAGGGTTGGGCTTCTATTATGGCCCAAACCGCGTAAAAAACCCAAAACGTGAACGCGCTTAGGATTCCAACCATCAATAGAAAAGAACTCGGGGGGCCGCCCATAGCTATGACGGCCAACGGCAAAAGTACCATCATCACGACCACGAACAGCCCCAGCCAGGACCAAAGGCAAAACGTGCTGAAGTCGTGTTCCTCAACCAGGTCAGCGAGCGCGTGAATAACAGTAGGCCAAAAAGAAAACACGGCAAGCACTGCCACAAAGAGCATTATCACGTCCGCCATTGGCGTCCCCTCTCCAGATGCAACCACGCGCTACACTTCGGAATCTTGCTGCTTCTTTGGCGGCGGAGGTAACAAGGTCGAGTTTCGCCGCAGTTCGGAATACCTCTTTGCCCATCGCTTCGCGCGGGGCCTATTGCGTAACCAGATGCGGCCACGACTCCCTTCCTTGACTGTGTCGAAGTGCTCGATTTCCTCGCGCACGAATTTATCATCGGCAACCCAGAAGTGCTTCAGGTCATCCTCTCCATGTTCTGACTTGTCTATCACCCTCGTACACATGAGCAATCCGTGTTTCTTCATGCGTCCTGCAGCATCTTCTACCGGATTCCAGACCAGGAATTCACATTCGACGCCGCGGTCGTGAAGCACCTTGACGCCCTGTAGGAGCTCTTCCGGACCCCGCAGTCCGCCGCATACCATCCAGAATCTTTTCTTTGTCCGCCAGAGAATGAAATTCAAAAGCTCGTAGGTGCCGGACGTTGAACCCGTGTCCTGCAAACAACCTTCGGCTGTGCGCTGCGGCAGCACGATCGTGCAGT
>JAUWZH010000346.1 GCA_030615435.1 Candidatus Brocadiaceae bacterium
GAGGCGTCAAGACTGGAATCCACCAGGCCGTGCTCATGACCGGCATCCTGGTGGGCACGCTCGGCGGTGGAGTCATCGCTCACCTTTGGGGCCTGCGGGCGCCGTACGTGCCGATCGCCGCCCTCACCTTCGTGCTCGTAATGGTGCAGATCGCACTGAACCTCAAGGCGAGCGCACGCAATTGACGGCGAGACACGCGCCGCCCTGCCGAGACACAATGCGAAGGACCCCGCCGCACCGACATCGGCAGCGCCGGCCTTCGGCCTTCTCGACCACCCGCTACTGGAGCCGTGGGAAAAGCTTCTCGTCGAAGGTGACGAATTTGCCCCCGCTGTCCACGCTGAGCCTCGCCGCTTCGTTGATGGCGACAGCGACGAGCGCCTGGCGGGGGAGCGCACGGCAGCCGTTCTCCCGCCAGGAAGCGACGATCTCCCGCCTGCGGCTGCGGGCGTCCTGCTCGGACATCCCTTCGGTCTGATGCAGCAGGAACTGGACGTCGCGGAACCCCTGTGAGCAGGACTCGTAGCCGTAGCCGGTCCAGTCCACCTCCTCGCCCGGCTCCCAACTATCGTAGGGCTTCATGAAGTTGGGATTGTAGTGCTCGTAGCCCCCCTCGTCGGTGACGAAGTAGCAGTTGCGGTCGGCGTGGTCGGCCTTGTATTCGCCGCCTGTGCACTGGAGCATCATCCCCTGCTGGGTCATCTGCGCGTTGTCGTCGGCGCAGACCCACGAGGTCTGAATCCAGAAGACGCTGCCGTTCTCCCACTCGATGACGGCCTGCACGGCGTCGTAGGCATTGCTGCCCTTGCGGGGGAGGTATTTTTTCTGCCCGAAGGCGACGACGCGCCTCGGCATCAGGCCCGTAACGTAGTGGTAGAGGTCGGCGTAGTGGGTGCCGATGTACTCGAAGGGACTGGACTTCTCCGCCCAGAGCTTGAACTTGTCGAGCGGCATGTACTTCGGCTCCTCGATCCAGGCGTGGCCGTAGAGCGCCTCGCCGAGCTCGCCCCGGCGGTAGCGGTAGCGCAGCGCGCGCGCGGCACGGTCGCGGCGCTTGTGGTACTCGGTGTAGACGTAACCGTCGTGCTCCTCCATCGCCTCGATGATCTCGTACGCCTCGGCGACTTTCAGGCACAGCGGCTTCATGGAGACGACGCCGTGGCCGGCCTCGAGCGCCTCCACTATCATCCGTGTGTGCAGGTTGTCGGGGGTGGTGACGTAAACGGCCCCGTGGTCCCCCAACTCTCCCATCAGCCGCCTGTACTCGGCGGGCATGTCTTCGTCGAGCGGGTGCTCGGCGGGGTCCGGGAAGCCCTCGAACTGCTCCTCGGGGAAGACGCCGCGCAGGCGCTTGATGATTGCCGCGTTCAGGGCGACCACTTGCAGCCTGCCCACGTTCCCGCGCCGCCGCTCCTGGAAAAGGGTCGGCAGCACCATGTCCTCGCATATCATCCCCCCGCCGATCACCAGCACGTCCACCTTGCCGTCCCACGCCATGTCAGTTTCCTCCCACGTGCGCATATGCGTATTCGGGTTCCATTCTCATTCTCTGAATTCCTCCCGGGGCAGCGCGAAAAGCCCTCAGCTCAAAGGCTCCCCGCCATCGCCTCGTCGAGGACGCTCACGCCCTCTCTTATCTGCTCTTCGTTGATGACGAGAGGGGGGCAAATCTTCACCGTGGCCTTCCCCACGGGGCTGAACAACAGGAGGCCCTTCTCGACACATCTCGTCACGATGTCGAAAGCCAGGTCCGGATCCGGCTCTTTCCTGCCGTCCCTGACGATGTGCAGCCCGCAGACGAGTCCCTTGCCCTGAACGGAGCCGACGGCATTGGGGTATTTCTCCTGCAGGCGGCGCATCTCCTGATGCAGGACCTCGCCGACGGCCGCCGAGTTCTCCCACAGCCGCTCCCCGGAGATGAGCTCCAGGCTCGCCAGCGCCGCAGCCGCGCAGATGGGGTTGCCCGTGTGGGTGCTGGTCATGGAGCCCGGCTCGTACTGGTCCAGGAGGTCCGCCCTGCCGATGACGGCGGCGACGGGCAGGCTGCTCGAGATACCCTTGCCGCAGCACATGATGTCGGGAACGATGCCGTAGTGCTCGAAGCCGAACTTCCTGCCGGTGCGCCCGAAGGCGGCCTGGATCTCGTCCAGGATCAGAACCACGTCGTTCTCCTCGCACCATTCGGCAAGCCGCCGGGCGTAGGGGGCGGGCATGAAGCTTGCCCCGCCGCCCTGGTAGGTCTCCGTTATCACCCCCGCCACCATGTCGGGGCTGACCCCCTGCTCATGGAGGCTCGAGAGGAACAGCTCGAAGGAG
>JAUWZH010000263.1 GCA_030615435.1 Candidatus Brocadiaceae bacterium
GGTTCTCTCGTACTCGGCGTGCCTGGCCAGGTACGCCTTATGTCGCTGCTTGAAGATGGCCGCCTGGTCCTTCATCCACCCACGGTGCGCGTTCTCGCGCTCCTTGAACCCGGCATCCACTTTCTTCAGCCAGGCCAGGTGCTGCCGAGCATACTCCTTGGAAGTAGCATGCTCTTTCGCCATGTACTCCGGCATTTTCCTCACCTCCTTTCAATGGGAAAGAAAGTACCAAACACAGAGAACGTTCCAGATTGCGCGACCTCCGGAGCGAGGCCAACGGCCTCCGCGCACTTCAGGAACGTCTCGACGCCGGACACAACGGCCCGCGCGCCAACATCCACCGATCCTTGCATAATGCGGTGACATAAGCTCGATCCCAACCAGGGAAACCCGCGCCAAGCCCCTGCGCAGAAGGGGCACGTAAGCACTGCAACCTTTTCTTTCTCCTCCGCCACATCGTTCTCCCGCTCTATTCGATGCGTGCCGCATCGAGGGATGTGTGCGCGGCCGTCTTCGCCGCCACACCGTTTCCCGCAGCCAAATCGTCGGCATACACCTCTGCGCCCATCTGATCGAGGGGGGCGAGTCCCCGCACCTCCTGGGGGAACTGTCGAACCCCTCTTACCGCACACCCAAGCGACGCGCCGAAGTTGGCGATTTCATCGAGGTAGCCGAGCTGCTGGCTGCGTTTGACCTCGCAAAAGCGACAGTCACTCGCCGGCGTCATGAAGTTGCACACGATGTAGGCCACGGGGATTCCGGCCGCGGCGACCGTCTTGAGCATCTGTTCCATCTCGAGCTTGCCCATAGCCTCGGGGATCGTGACCGCCACCAGCTGCGCCTGCTCCGGATCCGTCAACGCGGCACGCATCGTCTTTACGGCGTGCGTCGAACGCACCATCCGCTCCGCGAGCACGGCCAGGTTAGGCAACGGGCGGAGCTGCTGGTATTTGAGAATGGCGCGGTAGGTCACGCGCAGCCAATCCTTGATGAGTTCCGGGAAGGCCAGCAGCTTGAGCATGTGCCCGGTCGGCGCAGGGTCTATCACATAGAGGTCGAACTGGTCGGCTTCGACGAAATCGAGCAGCCGCTCCATCACCAACACCTCTTCGACGCCCGGCGGATAGCTCTGCACGTACTCCAGCAGCACGCCGCGATCGAACTGCATGCGTTCCAGGTTCATCAGGCCGATTTCATGGGCCTCCCAGGTTTCGAAGGCGGCATTGACATTCTCTACGTACTCCTCGCGGAATTTCTGATAGAGGGCAGCCGCATCCAATTCCAGTGCGGCGAGGTTGCTGTGTCCCGGAACAGGCGTCAGGGAATCACCGATGTCGAGATCGAGGCTGTCGCCGAGTGAATGGGCAGGGTCGGTCGAAACCACCAGCACTCGCTTCTCGGGATAGCGCCGCGCCAGCCGGAGGGCGGAACTTGCCGACATTGACGTCTTGCCCACCCCGCCTTTGCCGCCGAAGATGAGGAAGCGTTTTTTCGCTATCTCTGTGAGCTCCACGCGCACGGAGACAGAATCGGACAGTTCCCCCTTGGCCGCTCCAGTAGGCTGGGCCGCCAGTGCATCATGCTGCGAACCGTTCCTGCCGGCCAACACCACGCCGTAACGCACCAGGGCTTCCTGCCCCCGTATTTCTTCGGAGAAAAGAGGGACCCTGAGAATACGGCGCGGGGCGAATTGCTCCTCGATCTGCTTGAGGTAGGCCACCTGGCCCTCCGCCTGCGAACGGCAGAAGGGGCAGTCCAGGTTGGCACGCACGCGGTTGGCCACCACATTCTCAGCCGCCACCCCCTGCCGGGCGAGCACGCCTGCCAGTCGGGTGGTTTCCGCGATGGCCATTTCCTCAGGGATGGTCACCATCACGAACTCGCAGCGCTCGGAGTCCAACATGAGTCCTTGAACAAAGTCAACGTCTTCCTTCAACCGCTTCAGGAACTTCGGCACTCCCGGCGCGCCGCGCTCCTGGCCGGGGATTTTGAACAGACCAAGGCTCTGCAGGCCCGCCGAGGTCCGGTGGTACTTGTTGAACGACCTCCTCAAGAGCTCCACCCAACGAGTGAATTTCTCCGGCATCGCCAGCAGGCGCAGGGTGTGTCCCGTCGGCGCCGTATCAACAACGATGAGGTCGCATCGTGTGGAGGGCAGCGGATCGTGCGGGACGCCGCGCTGCAGGTACTCGGCCACGGCCTGGAAAATCATCAGACCGTCCATGCCGGGCAGGCGGAAGGAAAGGAAATCGCGGATATCGGCCTGGTTGGAAAACACCGTGCCACGGGCCATCTGCGTGAGGTATTTTCCGTACCTGTTCTTGAAGAGTGCCAGTAGAGAAGGCGGATCAACTTCCACAGCCGACAGATTTGGAAAGCCGTCCACGGACACGACCTTTCTTCCCACCGGTTGATCGAGACTGTCGCCGAGGGAATGAGCCGGATCGGTAGACATAATCACCACCTGGCGCTCGGGGACGGCTTTGGCCAGGAGCAGTGCGGTGGCGGCCGCCGAGGTCGTCTTGCCAACCCCACCCTTGCCGCCGACGAACAGCAGTTGCAGGTGCGGGTTGCTCAGGAAGCTCGGCAAAGGATGCTTGCCCCCGCTAGCCTGTTCGACAACCTGCTGAGCTTGGACTGATGAATGTTGTATGCTCTCAGCCATCTCTGTGTTCTCCTAAATGCCGCGCAAGGTAGTCCACCGCATGCCATTGCTTTCGGAAGCGGGCGGCCCCTGCGCCGGAGCCGCGACTTTCGCGGCACCGGCCGCGGAGCGGTCTGGCTCGTCTTGCCTCGGGCCTTCGGCTCCTGCAATGCCATCACGTTTCGCCACGGCCCCAATCCCGCCCCGCTCGCGAACCGCCTGCAAGCCCCGATCGGTGATTTCGAACTTCCGCGCGCCCTTCTGCTGCAGCAGGCCCTTCTTGACCAGGGACTCCTTGAGCAGCTCGATGTACCCGGACGAAAAGTTGGTAGTATTGGACACGTTAATCCGTTCGCCGCGGAATCTACGGGCGTAAAGACGCAGTATCTCCCGTTCGCTCGCGAGCACCGCCGGCGCGTGCGTGCCGGGGGTTCGTCTCACACGCATCCTCTTCCTGGCCGCTGCTGTCTTGACTGCCACCTTTCTGCTGCCGGCCGAAGGCTGTTCGCCTATGCGGAAGGTGAAAGCTGGGCGCGCCGCACGCCCCCTATTTGATGTCGCTGTCTCCGCCCTTTTCGGCCTAATGCTCACCATGCCGGCGCCGCGACAGGTGGTGCAGGCGAGGAGGGAACTTCCTTGCCGTCCCGTTCCGTGGCAGGAGGCACACTTTTGAACCGGCAGCCGGACTGTTATGTGGCCTTTGCCCCGGCAGGCGAGGCAGGTGACGTTCCCTCGCGGCCGCTCTTCGCCGCGGCCCTTGCACAGGGCGCACCTGACCGCCGGAGGACGAATCTCAACCATGCCTTTACCGCGACACACGGAGCATTGTGAGCCGGCGGGCTTTTCCCCCTTGCCGCGACAGAAAGGGCAGACCTGAATCGGTTCCTCGACGATCGCACACACTGATTCAGTTTGCCGGCTGGCCTCGTTACCGTCTTTCAATGCACGCCATTGCATCGTGCAATCTCCGACCTGACCAACGATGTCTCACGCCGCCGGGAAGACCGTGACACAGTGCCTCTGCCACGGCCCTATGATCGCGACCTCACGCTGCGGCCACGTCATAACCTTGAGCAGGGCCCATCCTTCACCCGTCCAAGGACGGCTATTCTTCCACAATGCTTACCTCGGTATCGATCCGTTTCCGCAGGCCCGTACGTTGGAAACCGACGACGTTCCCCTCGGTGTCGAGCGTCACGTCGTAGCTGGCCAGGATATCCATGCCGTCCGGCAGGGACTGTTTCTCCACCACGTCAATGGACACC
>JAUWZH010000025.1 GCA_030615435.1 Candidatus Brocadiaceae bacterium
ATGGTCGTCGGCATCGGCGTGGATATTGTCGAGGTGGGGCGCATACGCCGTATTGTGGCCCGGCACGGCGAGCGGTTCCTGCGCCGGGTATTCACCGAGCGGGAGATCGAATACTGCCGGCGCTGTGCGCATCCGGCACAGCGCTTCGCGGCACGCTTCGCCGCCAAGGAGGCGGTTCTGAAGGCGCTCGGGGTGGGCTGGCAGAAGGGGGCGAGCTTTCGCGACGTGGAGGTGCGCACCAACGACCTTGGTGCACCGGAGGTGGAACTGCGGGGCCGCACCTCCGAGATCAGCATCGAGCGTGGCGTGCAGAGATTCTTCATCAGCCTCTCTCACGACCGCAACTACGCCATCGCCCACGTCGTGGCCGAAGGGAAATGAAAGCGCCCCCCAGCCGCGCAAGGCCAAGGAAGGACCGATCCCTTTCCTTCTTTGTTCAGCAATCGTTGATACCTGCAAGAGAAACGCTCGGCTTCTGCGGATGCAATAATTGCACGGTGCGATGCCGAGTGCCGAAGAATATCTGCGCCCCGACGTCATCCAACAGGTTGCCCGCCTCGATCTGAAGGCCAGGTTCATCGTCGAAGGCTTCTTTGCCGGCCTGCACGACAGTCCTTACCAGGGCTTCGCCACCGAGTTCGGCGAGCACCGTAAGTACACCGTCGGGGACGACATCCAGGACGGGGAGTTGACGCTGAACCTGGCTGCCTGGAAATAAAGGCCAGGGCAAGCAACAATGGCCCCGTTCTGCGAGAGGTCCCTCCAGGGCATCACGCGAGGTATTCCCCGAACGGAAGGACGCTGACGGTGCGGGGAACAACAACCCTGTCAATGCCGACGAAGGCCTGTGCGATTCGACTTGTTTTCCCTGGAAGACTACTACAGTTCCCTTATCCGGTCTCGCAGTTCGCCTATCTCGGCCTCCATCGAACGGAGCTCTTCAGTCAGCTTCTTGTAGGACTCGTCGGCCAGCAGTTCCTCGCCCTTTTCGTACAATGCTTTCCCCATCTTCAGGAAGACCCTGTCGCGTTTGCGCTCGATAGAGGAAACCTTCAGCCGGAGTCGAATTCGCCCGGCCCTCTTGCCCAGCTCGTCTGCGCTCTTGCAAATGGCAGACTTCAGGGCAGACCACGCTGCTCGTGCCTTCTCTGCCGCTGCGCGGTCGGCCCTCGGGGTTGGTTGCGGGAAGGCTTCTGAGAACTCCTGCACGGTCCGCAGGGCGGCCCACTTCTCGCGGCCCTCGCGCTGGCAGAGCATCTCGGGCCCCAGTTTGCCGTCCTTGATCATCTGCACCACTTGCTCCTTATCCACCGGGCCGATGCGGTTGTCACCGTCCACGGATACGTACCATTCTTCACCCATGGCCTTCCTCCTGATAGGGGCTGCGGGCACACTGATAGCACGAGCAAAGGCCACCAGTCGCTGCCCGTCTGCCTTTCGCCCTAGCTACTGAACCTCCAACCTCGCCACCGACTCGATCCCCTTTGCCCCGAAGCGGTTGGCGGACCTGGCCCGCAGGAGGTTTTCCCCCCCGTGCAGCTTCCAGGGGAATGAAGCCGGGGAGTCCTTCCACGCGCCCCCGTCTATGGAGACGAGGAACTTCTCGAAGTTCGGCGTCACGGTGTCGAGCGATACCTGGAGCACGGCCGCCTGCGCGGTCTCTTGCAGGTCAATTCCCGTCTCGTTCAATGTCCAGTAGAAATCGGCCGGGCGGCAGCTCGTCTTGCCGTATTCCGGGGACTCTACAGGGACGGCTTCGTCCTCCCACCACAGATACACGTCGCAATAATACTGGCTTACCCCCTGTTCCAGCTCACCCGGAAATGGGGAGACGAGGTGGTTGTTGCGGAACGGAATGGCGAAGCGGCGGAACACGTCGAACCCGCATTGGTTTTCGATCTTATCGCCGCTGATGCGCCCGCGGGGCGGGGTGTAAACCACCTCGATCTGCGCCGTCCTGCCGGCCTTCCACAACCTGCGAATCTCCAGGGCGTTCAGAGGCACACCGTCCTTCTCGAAGTGGCAATTGAGGGTCGGATCCGCCGAGTTGCCCGTGTCCATGAGGATCCATTTGCCGAACCGGTTGCTCCAGATTTCCGCCACGCAATGGTGGTCGAGGATGACCTCCCGGGCGGTGTAGCCGAGGGCAAGGGCGCACTGGGTGAAAACCGCAGAGAAGTGCGTGCACATGCAGAGCGCACGTGGCGGGTTGTTCATTTCCAGGATTATCAGGGCGTCCCACGGCGGGCACCACTGCGTTGTGCCGCTATCCCACCCTTTCGGGGCGGTGAACCGGACCCAGTCGCGAAGCAGGGCGAACTTCTCCATCTCTGTCTTTCCCTTCGACACGACTTCTTCGAGCCTGTAGCGCTCTCGCAGCACCCTCAGCCTCCCGCCCGGGGGCTGGTAGGCGAAAGGATGGGACCGGCGTTGCCGGCCGACCTCGGTGAGTTCCAGGACATTGATTCTCGGCGCCTCGCCTGTGCGCACCACTTCCTGCGGCTCGACCTCCGCTGTGAAGCGCATCTCTTCCAGTGCAGGGGTCTGTGTCACGTCGTTGGTTTTCAGGTGTGCGCGCCACTGGGCGAACTGCCGCCACTGATGACGGGAGGTGGCGGCGCTTATCCCCCATGCGCTCCACGACTCGTCCGGGATGCGGCTCGGGCCGCTGCGGACTTCCGTCTCGATTGAACCGGCCGAGGTCGGTAAGGTGTGAGTTGCCAGCAGGCCTGCTTTGAACCTGATCTGTGGACGGATCGCCCCGCCCAGGTCGGCCAGGTCGAAGACCTGGCTGGTGATCGTGCCTGCCCTCGGGTACTGCTTGAGCCGCAAGCGCACGAGGTACTCGCCGTTCTCCACGCCGCCGAAGCCCATGCGGTCGAAGTCCCACGTCTTGCCGCCATCCACCGATTTCGCGGAACGGTTGGGGTAGAGTGAGTGCTCGATCACCAGGCGCCCACCGCCGCTCATTACGAATTCGTTGGTGCCTTTCTGCAACAGTTCAGGGGGGACCTCCCAGACCTGCCATCCCGTGGAGGGAAGCCCGCGGTGCTTGCTCAGTGCAGTGCCGTTGCACGCGACGCGTGCTGCGCTGGCGAAGACGAACAATTCCGCCTTCTCGCACCGAGGGTCGTCAATGACGAACAGCTTCTTTGCCCACACCTTATTGCTCAGCGCTTCGGCGTTGTTGTAGTGCGTGGCCCCCTGCTCGTCCTGCAGCAGCACGGACTCTTTCAGCCGGACCGTTCCGTCGTCGGCGACCTCGACGTTCCCGTCCCAAGTGCACTGCTCAAACTCTGGTTTTCCGTCCCAGCGTCTTGTTATTGTCTTGGACGCGGCCTCGGTCGCGCACAGGAGGAGCATGCAGCCTGCGACTACGGCGAGTGCGAAAAACATGCGGACCCTTGACGTTCTCATGTCTGCTTTGCCTCCCGGATGCAAAGACTGCCCGGCCTTCCCATTGTGCCGAGAAAGACATTGCCGTCTTGACCGGCGGACATTGCACCCCTCGGCCGCCGAGCTCCTGCGCTGCGGCCCGCGGTCGGTTGCCCCGTAGCGGCCGTGCAAATGCGCCACCCGCACGGCCGGATACATCTCCCCTTCGGTCGTTGCGAGCCGCCCCGGCCCCAGTGACTGGGCCATCATCACCAATGCGCCGATGAACACTGCGACATTCAAGCGCTCGTTCCTCAGGGAGGCCCTCAGCTTCCGTGCGCTGCGCCGACCGCAGTCCCGCGGAGTGTAATGCTTCGTTTGAAAGCAGTCAATCTTCTCGGGTCTCGCGCTGCTGGAGCAAGGCCGAAAAGGGCTTGAAAAACCGTCATTCCGCCCTATACTGCGGAGCCTGGAGCAGGCTTGGCGGGATGTAAGGATTTGCATTGACGCGAGGTATCCGTTGTGGCTCAACACCGCGTGATCATGGCCGACAGTCGCTCGATGCCGGAGCTCGATGGCCGGAGCATCCACCTGGTTGTCACCTCCCCGCCCTACTGGTGTATCAAGGACTACGCCCATCCCGGGCAGATCGGATTCGAGCAGGGCTACGAGGAGTATCTGCAGGACCTGGGCCGCGTCCTGTCGGAGTGCCACCGCGTGCTGCATCCCGGCTGCCGGGCTGCAATCAATATCGGCGACCAGTACCTTCGCGCCACGGAACACGGCCGCTACCGGGTCCAGCCCATCCCTGCCGACATCATCCGCATGGGGCGCGAGATCGGCTTCGACTTCATGGGCAACATCATCTGGGAGAAGATCTCGACCACCAGGACGAGCGGCGGGGGCGTCTGGATGGGCTCGACCTATCATCCCCGCGACGGCCACGTCACATACGAGCACGAATACATCATCCTGCTGCGCAAGAGAGGCATCGGCCCCCGGCCAACACCGCAGCAAAAACGCAGGAGCCGCCTCACGAAGCGGCAGCGCAGCGAGTGGTTCCGGGGCGTCTGGCACATGCTCCCGGAACGGCAGGAGGGGCACCTCGCCATGTTCCCCCTGGAGTTGCCCCGTCGCCTGATCAAGATGTACAGCTTCTGGGGGGAGACTGTGCTGGACCCCTTCCTTGGAAGCGGCACGACCGCACTTGCCGCCGAACTGGAAGGTCGCAACAGCATCGGCTACGAAATCAACCCCGACTTTGAGCCGCTCATACGGGCGAAGATCGAATCCAGCGGCGACCTGTTCACGGCCCCGGGCGAGGCAACCTTCGAACGGCGGCGATAGGGCGAATCCCGGGACGGGCACTGGGCCGCAAGCCGGGCACCGTCATTCAGGTGCGGGCCGAACCACACGCCCCGAGGAGCTTCACGACATCGGTGGCTTCCATGACACCGCGCCCCTTCAGACGGAAAGCCCGCGCCGGCGCTGCATCTCCGCGCGCTCCTCGGCCAGGCGCATCTCTTTGATCTTCATCAGCCGGGTGATATTGGCGCGTTCGTTCTCGTCGAGCTTGGCCTGGATATACTTCACCGTCTGGCGCAACTGAGGGATCATGATGTATTCGAGCGCGTTGACGCGGCGGCGCGTGAGCTGGATCTCCTTCATCAGGATCCAGATGGCGTGCTCGATCTCGGCCACATCGAGTATCCTGGGCAGAAACCGGGCGAGCCTCTGCGTTGCCTCGTCGAGCTCCAGTGGTGTGTCCAGCAGGCTGTAGCCGCCTCCCGGGTGCGGCCGGGCCTCCAGGGACGGAACCTCGACGCTGAGCACCTTCCGCGTGCTGACGCTGAGGTCCAGCTCACTGCGGCTCTGCGTGATGGCGTCGTCCACCGCCTCGCGCGAGCCGGCGATGCCGGCCAGAACGAAGAGCTTGATCACCTCGGGGTATTCGTTGTCGAAGCTCCGGCGCACCACCTTGAACCTCTCCACCGCCTCCAAGAACTCGGCCACGAGGCCTTCGAGCTTGTCCTTGAGCAGGGAGTGGCCGTGGAGGGCTATGCCGAGGCGGCGCCTCAATTGCAGCAACTGCATCCGAGTGGGGTTGACTCTGAGTCGCTGCGCCATTTCCGCTCCTCGCCCCTCGCAGGCAATAGCCGATGCTCAAATCCCAACGGTCAGGCAATCAACGAATCCTGGAATCCCCCGGTCAGTGACGACTGCCGACGGGCTGGGCCTCATAATACTGCTCGATGTGTTCGTCACGTATGCGCTTCAGCTCGCCCCTTGGCAACATGCCGAGCAGGTCCCAGCCTATCTCCAGCGTCCTTTCGATGGGCCGGTTCTCGTCTTCGCCCTGCTGGACGTACTGCTGCTCGAAGGCCTCGGCGAAGCGCACGTAGCGCACGTCCATCTCGCTCAGGGCAGACTCGCCGAGCACCATCACCAACTCCTGGGCGTTCTTGCCGCGGGCATAGGCGGCGTAGAGCTGGTTCATCACGTCGGCGTGATCCCCACGGGTCTTTCCCTCACCGATTCCTTTGTCCTTCAGACGCGACAGCGACGGCAGCACGTCCACCGGCGGATAGATGCCCTCCCCTTGCAGGGAGCGGCTGAGGATGATCTGCCCTTCGGTGATGTAACCGGTCAGGTCAGGAATGGGGTGGGTCTTATCGTCCTCCGGCATGGTGAGGATCGGGAATTGCGTGATGGAGCCTTTCTTGCCTTTCATCCGGCCGGCGCGCTCGTAAATCTGTGCCAGGTCGGTGTACATGTAGCCCGGATAGCCGCGCCGGCCGGGCACTTCTTTGCGGGCCGCCGAGACCTCTCGCATCGCCTCACAATAGTTCGTCATGTCGGTGAGGATGACCAGAATGTGCATGTCCTGCTCGAAGGCGAGGTATTCGGCCGTGGTCAGGGCGAGCCGTGGCACGGCGATGCGCTCGATCGGAGGGTCGTCGGCGAGGTTGATGAACAGCACCGTGCGCTCAATCGCCCCGGTGCGCCGGAAGTCGGTGATGAAGAAATCGGACTCCTCGAACGTGATGCCCATCGCGGCGAAGACGACCGCAAACTGCTCCTCGCTACCCAGCACCATGGCCTGGCGCGCGATCTGCGCGGCGAGGCGGGCGTGGGGAAGACCCGAGCCCGAGAAGATCGGCAGCTTCTGCCCACGCACCAGCGGGTTGAGACCGTCAATGGTCGAGATGCCGGTCTGGATGAACTCGTCCGGATAGTCCCTGGCGTAGGGGTTCATGGGGTTGCCGTTGATGTTGAGGCGCTTGTCGGGGATGATCTCCGGACCCCCGTCAATGGGCCGGCCGAACCCGTCGAAGACGCGCCCGAGCATGTCCATCGAGACGCCGACCTCCTGGCCCCTGCCCAGGAACCTGACCTTCGTCTGCTCGGTCTTGATGCCGGCCGTGCCCTCAAATACCTGAACGAGCGCCCTGTCCTCGTTGATGTCCAGGACCCGGCCGCGCCGCACCGTTCCCTCGCTGAGCTGTATCTCGACCAACTCCCCGTAAGTCACCCCTTCCACCTCTTCCACGAATATCAAGGGGCCTGTGATCTGCCGCACCGTGAGGTATTCTTTAGGCACCGGTGGGTTCCTCCTGCTTTTCTCGTTCTGCCTGCCGGGTCTCTTCTGCTTCCTGCGGCGAGGTCAATCCCTGCATCTCCCGTTGCACCTGGCTGGCGAGCCGGTCGAAGATCTGCATCTGGTCGGGCGGAATGCGCTTGGCGCGCGCGATTCCCTCGATGGCGGGGATCTGGAGGACCTGCTCCAGTTCCATTCCTTGCTGGAGGGCCTGCCTGGCGAGTCTGTCGAAAAGAAGGATCACGCCCAGCAGCCGGAATTGTTTGTCCAGCCCCGTGTAGGTGTCTATTTCATCGAAGGCGCTCTGGTGCAGGAAGTCCTCCCGCAGCATCCGGGCGACCTCCATCAGCAACCGGTCCTCGGCCGAGAGCGATTCCACTCCGACCAGCCGCACGAGCTCCTCGAGCTCCGACTCCCTCTGGAGGATGGACATGGCCCGGCGGCGGTTGGCGGACCAGCCTTCGTTTGCGTTCTGCTCGGCCCACCTGTCCACCGCGCCCTGGTAGAGGGAGTAGCTGCGCAGCCACGAGATGGCGGGGAAGTGCCGCGCTGAGGCCAGCTCGTCCTCAAGGCTCCAGAACACCTGCACCACCCGCAGGGTAGACTGCACCACCGGGTCCGAGAGGTCCCCGCCCGGCGGCGAGACGGCGCCGATGAAGCTGATGGTGCCTTCCCGCCGGTCCTTCCCTGAGGCAATCACCCGGCCGGCGCGCTCGTAGAAACTCGCGATGCGGCTCGCGAGGTATGGTGGGTATCCCTCCTCGCCCGGCATCTCCTCCAGCCGGCCCGATATCTCTCGCATCGCCTCCGCCCAGCGCGAGGTGGAGTCCGCCATGAGGGCCACGTCGTAGCCCATGTCCCGGAAGTATTCCGCGATCGTGATCCCCGTGAAGACCGACGCCTCTCGGGCGGCCACCGGCATGTTGGAGGTATTGGCCACCAGCACGGTTCGCTTGATCAGTGCCTGGCCGGTGCGCGGGTCCTCGATCTGCGGCAATTCCAGCAGCACGTCCGTCATCTCGTTGCCGCGCTCACCGCAGCCCACGTAAACGATGATGTCGGCATTGGCCCACTTGCAGAGCTGGTGCTGCACGACCGTCTTGCCGCTTCCGAACGGCCCGGGGATGCACGCAGTGCCGCCCTTGGCGAGGGGGAAGAAGGTGTCAATGACTCTCTGGCCGGTCACCAGCATGGTCTCTGGAGGCAGCTTTTGTGCTATTGGCCGCGCCTGGCGCACGGGCCAGCGCTGCATCATCGTCACCTTATTCTCGCCGTCCTCGCCCTCGATGAGGGCTACCGTGTCGGTGATCGTGGCCTGCTTTTCCTCGATGTGCCTGATCTTCCCGGCGACGCCGGGGGGAACCATGACGCGATGCTCCACAACGGGAGTTTCCTGCACGGTGCCGAGGATGTCTCCGGGGATCACCTGCTCGCCTTCTTTCGCCACCGGCTGGAAGGCCCAGCGGTGCTGGCGATCGAGCGCCTCCACCTCGGCGCCCCGCACGATGTAGGCCCCCCAGTGCTGCTCAAGGATGTCCAGCGGTCGCTGGACCCCGTCGTAGATCGCGCCTATGAGCCCGGGGCCGAGCTCAACGCTGAGCGGCTCCCCCATCGTCTCGGCAGGGTCGCCGGGGCCTATCCCTTCGGTCTCCTCGTAGACCTGGATGGAGTACGAGTCGCCCCGTATCTCGATGATCTCGCCGAAGAGCCTCTGCTCCCCGACTCGCACCATCTCGTGCATCCTGCCGCCGGTCAGCCCCGTGGCCACGACGAGCGGTCCTGAGACCCGCACCACGCGCCCCTGCGGTCCTTCGGACTTCTGGTTGGCGCCGGGGTGGGTCTGGCTGCTCCTCAGTTCGTTTTCCTCTCCCACGTGTGCCTCCCTGGAGGCCATTGAGCTATGTGCTGAGCCGCAACTGCCGATCTCCCAGCTTTCTTCCCGCTCCTATCATTGCTCCCCCGTTCCACCTGACTGCCGGCTTGAGCAAGGGCGCGACTCACAAACACGCCCGCGCGACCGGCCGGTCGCTTGCCACTGAGGCTCCGGCGCACCACCGGGCCGCGCTCAATCACCCGAAATCAAATCCACGCCGATGGACTGCTCCATGGCGTGTTTCAGCCACTCCAGCGTGGTTCCCCGAGAGCCCCGGTGGGATGGGACGAGCACGATCATCGCGACGCCCTCGCTGCGCAGTTCCTCCACCGTCTCTCGTGCTGCTTCGGCGACGGATTCGCTCACGATCACCAGAGGCACCTCGGGACGTCGGGCCTCCTGCCGCAGGATCGCCTCCAGTTCGCCCGCGTTTTCCACAGAGGAGATCTCCACTCCGATACTCCTCAGGCCGATGATCTCGTGGAGCGGCCCGATCGCCACGACCTTCTCCTTGGCTTGCGTCATCGGCGTTTCCTCACACGTAGCACGCCATCAGTGTCGGGCGCAGGATCGCCGGAGCGATGCCGTTTGCGCGGCCCGCCGCTGCGAGCCCCAGGTTGTGGGCCTCCGCTGCGAGTCCGACCAGGCACCCGAAAACGCGCTCCGGCCCGAACGCCACATGCTTCGCCGCACGGGCGAAATCCATCAACCACGCGTCGGCGGCGCGCACGAACTGCCGTATCCGTCCCGGTCCTTGCGCAGCGCCGAGTCCGCCCGCATCCAGGCCCTCCAGGGCGGAACCCAGCAGGACCGGCCACCGGCCCAGGTCACTCTGCCGGAGGGCCGCGAACAGTTCCGGCTCCGCCCGATCCTCGACCAGAAGGCGCTGGACGTCTTGGTGCAGCCCCAGCGCCCGGCCGCGCCAGAGGAACTCCACGCCCTTCGCCGTATCATAGCGGCGGCAATACTCGGCGATAAAACCACTGCCTGTCCGCCGCGCCAGGTCGCACAAGGCCCTCAGGCACGCGCCGTCGAAGGCCGCATCGAAAGCCCCGGGATGGGCCGGCACCGAACCCAGCGCGTCCCTGGTCCTGCGAACCACAGCCGGAAAGGGCTCTGGCAATTCCGCGTCCAAACCGGCCCAGAGGCGTTCCCATACCTCCTCGCCGTAGCGGGAAGGAGGAGCGGAGACGGGCATGTCCAGGCGAGTGCGCTTGACGAAGTTCTTCAGGCTCCGCAATTGCTCCTGCACGAGCAGCAGCTCGGCCACCGTTGCATCGGGGCTTATGTCCTGCATCTCCTTCATGAGGCCCCGGTAAGCGTCTCTCGCCGTCCTGTCGGCCTCCCGCAAGCCTTCCGGGCCCCCGAATCTGTCCCCGAACAGCGTGTCGGCGAGGCTGTGGCTGACCTCTTCGAGCGAAGGAGCATCGAGGAGGCCTTCGAAAAAGCTCGCCGGCACCATGCGGGACTCCAGCGCGGCGGAGCGGCCGCTGGCGTAAGTCCAGGCCGATCTGTCCTGGTTTCCAAGCATCTCTCAGTTCACCACGAGCAGCACGATGCGACCGGGGTTTTCATTGCCCCTGCCCTCATCGCTGTTGGGCCGATTGCAAACGCGAGCAGCGGCACGCACCCCCTGGCTCTTCAGGCCGCAGTGTCTTTCTGGAACAGGATCTCGGCGACTTTCGAGGTGAGCTCCTCGCGCGAGCGGGCCATTCGGCTGTCCAATGACAGGTCGACCTCGAAACTCTGTGTGCGGAAGATCACGCCACCGGCAGCCGGCCTTTCGCCGGGCACGAGCCGCAGCCGGGCATCCGCCTCGCGGGAGCGGTTCAGGTCCTCGATCAGCGGTGCCAGCCGCTCGGCGTCGCGCTCGCTGCACAACACTTCGCCGGCCGCGTCGGGAGGGATCTCTCTCATCCAGCCCCGCACCACCTCCCGGTAACGCCCGTCGGGACAATCAGCGAGTCGGCGGGCCGCCCGCTGGAAAAGCTCGTCGAGGAGGGCATTCCGCTGCCGGAGCAGTTCCATGTTGCGTTCGTACCGCCTGTGCACGACCTGGCGCTCGCCTTCCCGCTGGGCGTCCTCACTGGCCCTCTGGTAATGATGCTCGAACTCCTCCTGGAGGCTACGCCCTGCCGCCGCGAGCTCCTCCTCGCGGCGCACACGCGCCTCGGACTCGATCTTCTCAGCTTCCTGGCGCGCCTTGGTCAGGATGGCCTGGCGTATGCGTTCGAGGGACATGGCTTGCTTTGGCCCGCAGGTCGGTGCACATTCTCAGGAAGGCCCCGCCGCGGCAGCGGCGACGGTCAGGCCTTCCCTGGTGATCCAGAGTATCAACAGGATGGCCGCCAGCAGGGCCACCACGCCGTACGTCTCAACCAGCCCGGGCATCAGGATCGCGCGCCCGCCTTCCTCCGGTCTCTTGCCGGTCATGTTGATGCAGGCCGCCGAGGTCTCTCCCTGATAAACAGCGCTGCGCCACTCCACGATGCCCATGCACAGGCCGATCACGAACAGCCCGATGCCCACCAGGGGCGACACGCTGACCTCGGCCTCGCCCATAAGACCGATGCGCATCGCGATCATGATGGCGCAGATGAAACCGTAGAACCCCTGAGTGCCGGGCAGGGCCACCAGGATAAAGAGCTTGCCGAAAAGCTCGGGCTTTTCCGACAGAACACCCGCCGCTTCCGCGGCGCCGAGGCGGATGCCGCGCGCCGAACCCGTGCAGGCGAACAGCACCGCGAGCATCGCCCCCGCCACCGCCCAGCCAAGGCCCGACTGCACGAAGTAGAGCCTCAGCAGTTCGCCAAGAGTCTCGTCAAGCATGCCTCTGTTCCTCCTATGGAAGGCCGACATCGAGTGCCCCGCACAGCCCTTTTCGGGTCTCGCGGGCTGGGGGGTCGGTTTACCTCTCCACGATGACCGTTTCGGTGTTCAGCGACAGAGGGCTGAAGCGCACCCCTCCCATCTCGTAGAACCGGTTGAAGAACTCCAGGAAAATCAGCCGAGCAGGATGGACGAAGGCGCTGATGATGCCCACGGCGAAGTTGAACAGGTGGCCCATCAGGGCCACGCCAATGAAAAGTACCACGCCCACCCTGGGAATGTCCTGCACGAGCCCGGCCAGTATGTTGAAGGACATGCCGACGATGCTCGTGGTCAGCCCCAGCGCCAGAAGGCGCGAATAGGATAGCATGTCGGCCATGAAAGAGATGCATCCGTAGGAACCCATGATCCCGTAGAGGCTGACCAGGCCCACGAGGGCCTTCGCTGCTACGCCTTTCTCATGGCGCCCCTGTGTGAGGACCAGGCCGACTCCTCCCACGGCCACCAGGCCAACTCCCAGCCTGAAGAGCCACCCCGGAATCGCAAAGAACAGCACCGAGGCAACAATCATGAAGCCGGGGATCGTCACCAGCCAGAAGCCGGCGTCGAAGACCGCTCCCGAGACGTCTCCCCGCCGAAGCAGGCCGTAGCCCTTCAGCACGATGCCGTAGAGTTGATTGACGACCCCGATGCCAAGGCACACCAGCAGCAGCGCCACGGCCTTGTCCAGCGGTTCCACTATGGCGGTGCGCTCCTTGATCCACAACAGCACATTGCCCTCGCCGAGGTAGTCGGGATTCCAGAGGTCGGCGGCCCAGGAGCCGGTGAGCACCCCGAAGAAGATCGTGCTGATGCCGCAGTAAAAGAAAAGCATGCACATGTTGTGCAGCCCCTCGTAGCCGCGAGCCTTGCGCGCCAGGTACCATGCCACTGCGCACAGCAACAGGCCGTAAGCCACGTCGCTGAAACAGATGCCGAAAAACACCAGGAAGCTCAGCGACAGATACGGCGTGGGGTCGAAGCTGAAGTAGTCGGGCAGACCGAACAGGTCCACCATGAAGCGCAGTGGCTTGACGAGCCGGGAGTGTCTGAGCGATATGGGTACCGTGTCCTCGGGCGTGGGCTCCCGGTAAAGGGCCGAGACATCCGGGAAATCGCGCTCCAGAGCCTCCTCGAACTTTGCGACGTCGGCGGCCCGGATGAAACCGCACAGAATGGCGATGCGGCGACTGCGCACCATCTTGTTGTGGGCTTCCAGCTTGGCCAGCCGGGCCTCATAGTGTCCGAGGAGGATCTCCACCTGGCGGCCCTTCTCGGAGAGCTTCCGCGCCCGCTCGGCGCACTGATCGGCGGCGCGGCGGCGACGGGCGACCTCCAGGCGCAACTCGTCAATCCTGTCGGCCGCCGAGCCTTCCAGCTCCGGCAGCGGCCGCTCCGAGAACTGATGCCCCCTCAGGATGCGCTCGGCCTCCTCCCGGTCGTTGCGGAGAGCTATCACACAGAGGTCCACCCTGCGCTTGTTGCGCCGCAGCTCCTGGAAGGCGAGCAGTTCCGCCGCTTCGGCGTCGGCGCGCAGTCGGTTCCACTCCTGCACGGGCATCGAGCCGACTTGGCCGTGCGTGCGGCGCAGGGCCCGCAACTGCGAGGGTCCGAACGGAAGCCCGCGGAAGAACTCCAGGTTCTCGATCTCCGCCCCTGCGCGCTCGATGGCATCCCGGTGTTCCTCGAATTCGCTGGAGAGGCGGCTGCACTCCTCGTAGAGGGGCCGGTAATCGAACTCCTCGAGGACGCGCTGTCTCTCAGAGTCTTTCACCCGGGTGGGCACGTTGACCAGGCTCTGCACGAAACTCTTCTCTTGCGTGTGGAAACTCCTGAAGACCTCCTGGATGTGCTGCAGCTCCCGGAGCCTGGAGTCCACCTCTTCGACATGAAGGGCAGGGCGCTCGAACTCACCGTCATCCGAGAAGCGCTCGGCAGCGTCCTCCACGTGCATGAGGCCACGTTCCTGGAGCCATTCCAGCAAAGCATCGCTCGCCTGGCGAGGGGCCAGGAGGGCGAGGTGCTTCATTCGCTCTATTGCCACTGAGCGTCCTCGCGCAAATGCTTCAGGATGAGGTCCTCTGCGTGCTCCACGACCCGGGGGTCCAGGGATTGCAGGCGTCCCCTCGCCTCCCGGGTCCTGTGCTCTATCTCCTCCAGGCGCGCGGCGGTTTCTTCGCGCAGCTTCGCCTCGAAGGCCCCCGACCTCTCGCCGAGCGCCTTCTCGTGTTCGCGGCGCATGGAGGCCACTTGCTCATCAACGCTGCTTTCCAGCGCCCTGGCACGTTGCCTGGCCTCGGCGATGATCCGGTCGGCCTCGGCTTCGATGCGACCGATTTGTTCGACGATGTTTTCGCTCATGGCGAGCTGTCGGAGGGATTGGTATCGCCAAGCAACCAATCTGGCAAGCCAATCGGATGGAACGCGCCATTCTGCCGCTTCTCTCCCGCCATGTCAAATGCAGGACCGGCCCTACTGCGCTCCAACTTGACTTCGCGGCCGCGAGCGCTACAATGCGCTCGCCGGCTGGATGTCCGGATGCACGGAGACGGCCGCATTGATGCTCTGTGCAGGTCCACCACCTGGAACGAAAGGAGCCGAGGAAGTGATACAGGCCGGAGACATCAGGAAGGGCAACGTGATTCGGCTCGAAGAGGTCCTCTGGCTTGTGGTCGACACGCAGGTGACATACGTGGGCAAGAGAGGCGCATATATCCAGGTCAAGATGAAGAACCTCCAGGATCAGCACATCGAAACGCGGCGCTTCTCCACCTCCGAGTCTGTCGAGAAGGCGTTCCTGGAATCCAGGAAGATGGTGTACCTGTATCGCGACGCGGAGCATTTCGTCTTCATGAACCCCGAGACCGGCGAGCAGACCCCGATTCACGAGGACGACATCAAGGCGGTCGCCCCTTACCTGGCTTACGACGAGGAGGTGGACATGGAGTTCTGCAACGGTCGCCCCGTTCGGGTGCAGGTTGCCCCGAGCGTCGCCCTCGAAGTGAGCAGGACCGAGCCGGCGGTGCGCGGGAACACCGCCACCGGCGTCACCAAGCCGGCCGAGCTGGAGACCGGGCTCAGGGTCAAGGTCCCGGGCCATATCCAGCAGGGGGAGAAAATAAGGGTGGACACCCGGACGGGAGAGTTCCTGGGGCGGGCATAGAGCTTTTCGATTCCCGGGCTGTGGTTCTTGCATTGTTGTTGCCGCCCATCGGTTTTCGCTCACTGACCACTTTCCACGGGGCGTGCGTCATGAAGGAGCGCCGGTCAGCGACGCGGTTCTCGGAGCTCTACGGGAGGTTCCTGGAGGAGTTCGCCGACCAGGTCGGGGAGTCGTCGGTCACTTATGGGCAAGCCAACCGGAACATCCGAGAGGAACTGGTGCGCTGCATGTGGTTCGGCAGCCATTTTCCCCCCGAAGGGCTCGCCACCGACGACGGACGCCGCCTGGAGGTGCTCTCCCCCGGCTGGTGGAATGTGGAGGGAGGCCCCGATTTCATCCGGGCCGAGCTGCTGCTCGAAGGCTCGGGGCGGCTGCTCGGCGACGTAGAGGTCCACACGGTCGCCTCCTCCTGGTATGCCCACGGCCACGACCGGCAGCCCGAGTACGATGAGGTGATGCTTCACGTGGTCATGTGGAACGACCTGGAGGGGAAGCAGATACTGCGCCACTGCGGGGAGCCGGTCCCCCAACTCACGCTGAGTCGCTTCGTGGAAGAGGAAATCGGGGAGCTGGTCGAGATCATTGACCTCGAGGAGGAGCCCGCTGAGACGTCGCAGCCGGTCGTGACCGGGCGCTATTGCGGGGGGGCCCTCACCGAGGGGCGGATGACGCCCGAATGGCTTGGGCGCATGCTGGACATCGCCGGTGACCACAGGCTGCTCAGCAAGGCGGAGCGGCTGCGCTGCCTCCAGGACAAGCTGCCTTTGGAGCAGATTCTCTACGAGTCGGTCGCTGAGGCCCTTGGCTACAAGAACAACCGCATGCCCTTCCTTCAGCTCTCGGACCTGCTGCCCGTCAAGGTTCTGCGCGAGGTGGTGCCGGCGGACGCCCCCGCGCCGGAACGACGGGAAGTGCTCGAGGCGGCCCTTTACGGTGTGGGCGGATTCCTGGAAGAGGCCCTTCAGGGGGAATTCGATGAGGAGACCCGTTCCTACCTGGGGCGGTTGCAGGAGCGATGGGAGGGACTTCCGCGCCGGCTGCGGCAGGTGCGGATGTCACCGGCCCACTGGAGCTTCGGGGGCACCCGGCCAGT
>JAUWZH010000230.1 GCA_030615435.1 Candidatus Brocadiaceae bacterium
TCAGCGCCGGGTCCAGGAAGCACACCACGTCCAGGCGCTCCGGCTCGATGTCCTGCGGCTCGTAGGCGCCCATCCACGCCGGCTGGAAGGGGCGGCTGGGGTCCTCGGCCACAAGGGCGTAGTTGCGCAGCCAGTTGCGCAGGCCGATGGTCTGGCGCAGGCGGGCCAGGACGTGCTCCGGGAAGCGCTCCGGCCAGACCGTGCAGCCCTCCTCGAGGGCCGGCTGGAGGAAGAGCCTCCCGAGCGGGCGGCCCGTCCCGTCGCGCCGGCCGGCGAGCTCCCGCGCCCGCTCCATCATGCACCCCGGCCCGAACGTTGTGCCGAGGACGGTGAAGACGAACTTCTCCGGCTCCAGCGCCGGCACCACCTCGTCCATCATCCAGTCCCAGAGCCTCGTTTCGCGGCCCGGGTTGCGGGCGAGTTCGGCCGTCTCCAGGTCATCCCCGAGGAACTCCCATGGCCTCCACTGGCGGAACCTGCGCCCGCGCGGGCTCATCCCGATGCCGAAGGCCTCGAGCTTGGCCGAGCCGAAACGCGGCTCCGGGCCGGCGCGCGGGGGATCGGGTAGCTCCAGGACCCATTCGCTCTCCGGCCCCTGCACCCCTATCTGGCCGTAGTCGCCGCGGATGCGCGGGTTGTGCTCCAGCTCCAGGCGCAGGAAGTGCATGGTCTGGGCGGCGAGCCTCTGCACCTGGCTTCCGTAGAGCATGTAGGGGCATTCACCGCCGAGCACCCGCCGCAGCGGCCGCGCCAGGGCTAAGAGCACGCTCTTGCCCGCCCCGCGGAACGCGGCCACGAACGTGGGCAGCCCCGCCTCGCCGACGGCGCGGACCATTCGGCCGTGGAAGGGCGCGAAGGGCCGGTCGAAGTAGTGCGGCAGGTAGGTGCGGCACCACTGTAGGAAGGGCTGCCGGCGGCGCTCCAGTCGGGCCTGCTCGCCCTGGTCCTCGAAGGGCAGGGCGCGCCGATGCATGTGCTCCAGCATCTGCCCGCATATCAGCTCGTGCTCTCTGGACCAGGCTCGCATTCTCGGTTGCAGGGTAACTCACGAATCGAGAATCACATCAGCAGGCTGCGCAGCTCCCGGGCGAAACCCTCCAGGAGCCGCAGCCGCTCGACGGCCCCGGCGTAGTCGTCGGCCGCCGCGCGTATCTGATCGGGGTCCTGCTCCGCGATGGGCGTGAAGCCGCTTGCGATGCGCACGAGGCTCTCGGCGGCCACCGTCGCCTGGGCCTCCGCCTCGTCCCGCCTACGGCCGACCTCGCCGAGCAACTTCTCGATCTGTTCTCTATCAGACATCTCAGTGCCTCCTGGCTGAACGCCTCCGGGCTACGAACCGCCCGTGGCGTGCCTCGCGTCGCACTCCCGCTGCGTGATGAAGGTAGCGCGGTCCTCGCGCATCTCCCTGCGAAGGCCTCGCAGTTCTTCGAGGACCACCCCGAGGCGTGCTTCTATCACCGGGACGGCATCCACGCTCCTGTCCCCTTCGGCGAGGCGCGTGTCTATGCCGTCCAGTCTGTCCTCCACTCTCTGGCGCCAGCGTCCGAGGCGGAACGCGACGACCCATCCGCCGACGAAGCCGCCGAGGACGGCGCTCACAACCGTTACCATTGCCTGGAGCCAGCTCACCGGTTCTCCTCCCTGAGGTGATTGACGAATTGTTCCAGTGCGCGCCGCACGGGCGCCAGGTCCGCCGAGGTCAGGTTCTCGGTGCAGAACAAGCTGAACTCCTCCAGCGTGCGGAGCTGGAGGGTCAGTTCAGGCGCGTTCCTGCGGTAGGCGTTGATGATCTTGGTCATGTTCAGGAGCCGCCGCTCGTACTCCTTGCGCTCCTCGGGGTCCTCCGGTCCTTCGAGCCCGGCCTCCATGACCATCCGGCCGAAGCGCCTCTCCAGGGCGCGCAGCACCCGTTCGGGGTGCAGGGCGTGGGCCAGTCCCAGCTCCTCTTCCCAGGAGCGGCCCCTGCCGCGGTCGTAACGCCGCCAGTCCCGAAGGGTGTGCCCCGAGACCTCGAGCAACCGCGCTATCTCCGGGATTCCCATCCCGCCTGCATACAGCTCCCGGGCGCGGTCAATCATCAGGCTGCGTTTGATAGCACGCGGCACCCTGCTGGTCCTTCCGGGGGAGACTGCGAGAGGGACGATCCCGTCCTGTCGGCCGGAACGCCCGGCGGCTCATCACCTACTATAGCCGTCTTTTCGGCGCGGCGTGTCCCAGATGGGCGTTCCTGACCGAATCAGGCCGCATAAGGATCGAGAAGAGGCGTGGAACGAACGTAAGGCGTTGGCAGGCAGGCAATCAGTTGCGGCGGGATACTTTTCCGGAACAGACAGGCCGATGGCCCAGGCGGGAGGCCCGCTGCTCGGCCCGGGAAAAAGAGGACGCCGTTCACAGATGCCCCTTTTTGCCGTTTTCGGCCTTTTGAGTGCACTGATCGAGGAGGCGGCTCTGCGCGGGGTGGGGAGACAAGGGAAAAGGGACTGGCAAAAAAGCCCCGCGGGCCGAAGCCCGCGGGGCGATGAATGACCTCTAACCGAAAGCCCTACTTGCTTTTTTCTTCGCCTTTTCCCGGTGGAATAGCGCTTTCGTCCACGTCAAAGAACTCCGGAGGAAATGTGGTAACGTGATAAAGTTCGCCGTTGGCGGCCCTGTAGACCTCCACGTCCTTTCCTCCGACCTTGATCACTTCCTTTGCCATTGTGTCCCCTCCTCCTCGAGTGGCACGACCATGCTCAATGGTAGGTACATTGTATCCGCTACCGTGGCCAAGAATCCAAACAATTCGTTCTCATCCAGGATATTCGTCTTCTCTGTATCCACGCAGAGAAAACCCAGAATGTCGTGAAAATTCTCCCGGTCCCCCGGAATCCACGATCGCTGGATGGGCAGAACCATTGCCGCTCTGTAATATTTTGCCCAACCCGGCCGCTCATTCCAGTACTCGCCTGCAGCTTCGCTCGCAATCAGATCGTTCGAGAAGAAGTACCGCCCCGCGCTATTGAGAATATAGTCGAAATCGTAATTCCCTTCAACTGTGAAGGTCTCCTGACGATCCTTTTTGCCGCGACCGTGCTTGCTCGCATCATCCCGGCAAAAAGTCATCAACTTAGGACTTCCATCGGGGCTGAGCGTCTTCGTGAATATCTTTATACAACTGGCACATGGGACGCCCGTGAACCCTGTCAGCGTGCGCGCCACCTTATCTACCATAACCCCGAGCCGCCAATAGAGCCTGTCCCTTTGCTGCGCAATCGGCACGGGCCTTCGGAAGACCTCCGACATGTGATCTCTTGCCTCATGAGCAATATCGTGAAGCACCTGAAACGCACCCTGTCGTAGTCGCAGATCCTTGCGCAGCCGACTGCACCTCTCTGTCTTTTCCCTGGTCCTCCCTTTCCACTGCTCTACCTCCACTTCCAGGTGCCTGCGGCGCACCATGTTGTAAAAGGCAAGAGAGGTGATCGCGGCCGCAAAGGTCATATACCCGACCGCATAGGCCCAGACGGGGACAAGCCCTACGGTGGGGCCGACTAACGTCACAAGCGCAAGCAAACAACCCACAACCGACGCCCACCGAGCCACAGGGTCAACGAGGAAACGCCTGAATCGCCCCTCACGGTTCATTACAACAACTCCCGCCTTGCTGCATCAGATCAGAACGACAGTGTCAGCAAAACACCGCCCTTTCAAGGAGCCTAATGTTGTCCGATGCTCATGTCAATAGTCATTTTGGAATTTTGGGGCCGGCAGCAAGCCTTAAGCCTCCATCAGAGCTGCACTTACGCAAATTTGGAGGCCGCCTGGCTCTAAAGCAACCAGGGCCTCGCGATCTACCCGATCCGCCCGGTGGAAGCCCCCTGCTCGGCCCGGGGAAAAGAGGACGCCGGCAGTCCGCACGGGGGCGGACAGTGCCGGCGCCAGTGAACACGGACGACAACGTAATCAGGGCGGTGAGCCGGGCCGCGCCCTACTTCCCGCGCACGACGACGAAGAGGGCGTGGCCGCTGCGCTGATCCAGAACGCGCAGCAGGACGCCATCCTTCAGATTGGCTGCTGCGACGACCTTCTTATAGTCGGCCACGTTACGGACCGGGCGCCGGGCCACGCTCAGGATCACGTCCCCCTCTTCGATGCCTGCCCGTGCGGCGGGACTGCCCTCTTTCACTCCCACCACCAGCACGCCCCGCAGGTCGGAGCGACCGAAGTGCTCGCGGGCCTCATTGCTGACCGGGGCCACCCGCAGGCCGAGCGGGCCCGGGGCCTCAGCCGCTTCGTAATCGGCGAGCCTCGCCGGTTTGATCTGGAGCTCGAGCTGCTTGCCGTCGCGCCAGACCGTCACCGTCACTTTTTCGCCGGGGTCGGTGGCGGCCACGAGCTGCCTGAGGTGGGAGAAGCTTTTGACCTTCTTCTCGTCCCAGCGGGTGATGATGTCGCCAGCCTTCATCCCGGCCTTTTCGGCAGGTGTGTCGGGGATGACGTCATTGACCAGGGCCCCCTCGGTGCCCTTGTAGCCGAATTGCTCGGCGATTTCCGGGGAGAGCTGTTCGCCCCGG
>JAUWZH010000156.1 GCA_030615435.1 Candidatus Brocadiaceae bacterium
GCTGCGGGTCCGCGACCATGACCAGGGAGCAGGCCGCGCGGGTTCGGGCTGAGGAAGCCCGCGAGGGGGCCGCCGTGCTGGGGGCGACCTACCACGAGCCGATCACGGAGGACCTCTGCATCTTCTACACGCAGGAACTCATCATGAAGCTCACGGCGGTGGTGCGGCAGGTCAATCCCCGGATATTGCTGGCCCACTCTCCCTGGGACTACATGGAAGACCACACGAACGCCTGCCGGGTGTCGGTGACGGCGGCGTTCTGCCGCAACGTGCCGAACTACCCGGTGGATCCGCCCGTGGCGGCGATCAGCACCGAGATGGCGGTGTATCACTCCGTGCCGATTGACCTGGAGGACCCGTTCAGGAATCCCATTCGGCCGCACCTGTATGTGAACGTCGGTCCGGTGATTCAGAAGGCTCGCGATGCCCTGGCCTGCCACCGCAGCCAGAAGGAATGGCTCGTCGCCACGCAGGGCATGGATTCCCTCCTCGATTCGATGCAGGAGCTGACAGCGAGGATGGGACGTCTCTCCGGGCGCTTCCAGTACGCCGAGGGCTGGTGCAGACATTCCTGGCGGGGCTTCGGCCCGGAAGGGTTCGATCCGCTCAGCAAGGCCCTGGGGGACCTGGTCGTTCAGAGTTGAAAGTCAGCCCCATCGGTTCAAGGAGAAGGGCGATGTCGGAAGAGCGATTCTGCGCGGAGGCGCTGGAGGTGCGGCGTTTCGAGGCCAACATCAACGGTCACCAGGTCGTGGCCGGCGTGCAACCTCGGTGCGGGGCGACCCTTACATCCCTGAAAGTGGACGGCCAGGAGTACGTCTACTACGACGAAGCGCTGCTGCGCGGCCCCGAGGAGATGTTCACCGGCTGCTTCATCATGTTCCCCACCCCGTGCCGGATACCCGAGGGCACCTACGAGTTCCAGGGGCGCACGATCAGGCAGAACAAGGCCGGACGGCTGATCATAATCCATGGATTGGTGCGCGATGAGGCATTCGAGCCCGAGCTGAAGGGCGACGAGATGCGCTGTAGGCTCGAGATCACGCCTGGGCACCCGGCATACGAGGGCTTCCCGTTCCCCGGCGAACTGAGCGTCACGATGAAGCTGGTGGAGCGGGGGCTGCACTACAGTTTCTGCTTCGAGAATCGCGGCGACTCCCCCGCTCCGGTGGGCTTCGGGCTGCATCCGTTCTGGCGGGTGCCTGGCCGGCGCGAGGATGTTTACGTCAGGGTTCCGTGCGAGCGGACGCTGCTGATGGAGAACCTGATCCCCACGGGCGTGGCCGAGCCGGTCGAGGGCACGCAGCTCGACCTCCGCGAGGGCCGATGCCTGGAAGGCATGGACGTGGACAACGTCTTCATTGACCGCATCGGGGACGAGCCGGCGACGGTCGAGTACCGAGACCTGGGCAAGCGCATGACGCTGCGCGCCGACGAGGTGTTCTCTCACCAGATATGCTACGCACCGCCGGACAAACCTTTCGTCTGCGTGGAGAACCTGACCTGCGCCCCCAACGCGGTTAACTTGCAATGGGCGCCGCCGGAGGTCTCCGGCTTCCGCGTCGTCGGGCCCGGCGAGAGCCTGAGCGGAACGACCCGCTTCATCGTCGAAGACCTATCGTGAAAACCTTACGTACCGTCAAGACGGGAGGGGACAAGAAACAACCATACAAGCGCGGTGATGACCGGCGAAGCACAAGCATATCCAAGCGAAGTCTCGCCTCGTGGCGAACGAGCGCAGGATTGAGCAGTGATTTGCCGGAGCCGGCGTTCAGCGCCGCGCTTGCCTGTAGGTTGGCAGCGGCAGGGATGGAACGTGCCGCGCGCTCTTGAGAGGAGCTTTGCAGAATGAAGATCACCAGCGCAATCTTGAGGGAAGCCGGCCGGCGGGCCGCAGGCTGGCTGGCCTCACAGCAGACGCGTCAGGGCAACTACCGGGGCGTGGAACAGCCGGACGAGAACGGCATCTACCCCGATACCGACGACGTGGGCTGCTACTACAAGAGCGTCTACTCGCTTCGGGTGGCCGGGCAGGACGCAGCCGCCGGGCGCATGATGCGCCACGTGGTGGATCGCTACATGCACGAGAACGGCGACATCTACACCAACGAGCAGTCGCGCTCCAGCGGCAGCTACGGGCCTGTGTTCTGCCAGACGTACCAGAATTCCTGGTTCGCCCGCGCTGCGGCGGCGATGCGGTGGTACGGCCTGGGCAAGAGGATCGTGGATTTCATGGTCTCGAAGCGGGAACGGTTCGGGGGGTTCCACTCCCACGTGAACCCGCCGAGCGACATCATAGACTCCTGCACCACGGCGGTCGGCGCCCTGGCATGCCTTCAGCATCAACGGCCTGAACTCGCCGTGGAGTCGGTGGACTTCCTGCTCGAAATGCTCAGGGCTCAGCAGGATCCGGACAAGCTCTACTGTCGCTGGAGGGATGGAGAGGGCCTGATCACCGACCTGAGCGACGTCGAAGAGAAGAACTACAAGTACTGCTACATTGACCGCGAGAAGGGCCAGCAGGCGTACTGGGTCTGGGCCTGGCCGATGAACGTCATGATCGCCATCCATGAGTACACCGGAGACGCGAAATATCTGGACGGGGCGGTCGAGGTCTGGGAGTGGCTCGCCAGCGCCCACGAGAACGCTTTCCACTTCACCACCGCCGGAAAAAGCGGCTGGGGCTCGGCCATGCTGTTCCGGACCACCGGGGACGAGCGTTACCTCCGGAAGTGCCTCTCGCAGATGGAGTTCATCCTCTCCCGCCAGCAAGGGCCTGGATGGATGCTCGGCCCGGGCACGGAAAGCTTCGAGGCCCAGCCCATGCGGACCACCTATGACTTCACGGCGGACTTCACCAGTTGGCTGATAGATTGTTCAATGGAACTCGCATATATGGGGATGTGACCATGGCGCGAATTGTTCTCGGGATGGACATCGGGGGGACCAAGAGTCACGCCGTGCTGGCAGACGAGACCGGAAGGATTCTGGGAGAGGGAACCGGCGGGGCGGGCAACATCAATTTCATCGAACTCGAAATGGCCGAGCAGTCCTTCACCGAAGCGATCACAACGGCCTGCAAGCAGGCGGGCATCGAGGAACTGGAGGCCGAGTTTGCGGTCATCGGGATCGAGCCGCAGCCGGACCCGCTGTTCCCGTGCCTGAACCGTCTGGCCAGGCCGAAGCGGATCATCCGCAAGCAGGAGGGCGAGTGCAGCCTGGTGGGCGGACTGGCCGACAACGTGGGGGTCTCGCTGATCGCCGGCACCGGCTCGGTGGGTTGGGGCCGCAACGCCGCCGGCGAGACCCACGAGACGAGTTGCTGGGGACCTATCGGCGACGAAGGGTCGGCCTACTGGCTGGCGCAGCGCGGGTTGAACGCCGCTTTCTGGGCCGAGGACGAGCGCGGCCCGGCCACACTCATGCACGGCAAGATACTGGAGAGGCTGGGCGGGGTTTCGAACATCCGTGACAACATCACGCTGCTCTATACCTCGCAGGACTTCCGCAAGGAGGTCTCGCAGTACTCCCGCATCGTCATGGACCTGGCCACGGCCGACCCGCCGGACGAGGTGATGCAGGACATCGTCCACGAAGGGGCCGAGCACCTGGCATTCATGCTGGCGGTCTGTGCCGAGGCGCTGGGGCTTCACGCCGGCCCTTACAGGGTCGCGGCGACCGGAAGCCTGGTTACCAGGGTGCCCTACTACTTCGACCAGGTGCAGGGGCGCCTCTGGAAGCGTCACCGCGGCGCGAAGATGGTGCTTCCGCGCTTCTCACCCGGCGTCGGCGCCGCGCTGATCGCCCTGGCGGAGATCGGCGTCGAGTGGAGCGAAGAGCTCCTGGCGCGGACCGATGCCACCGCCGCGAAAGAAGAATAGGGAGGGTCTGCGCTCCGAAGGACGGAACTCCGGCGCACCGTTTCTCAGTAGACCAAGGAGCATTGCAATGGCAAGACCTGTGAGCAAGGTGGCCCCCGGATGGTGGGATTACACCACGCTTGAGCCGGAAATTCCCCAGGACGCCGCCGGACTCAAGGAGAATGACCTGCTGGAGCTGGCGCGTCCGGGCTTCAAGGTCGTCTTCTACGAGACCCTGGAGGAGTTCTACCTGGCCGAGGCCCTCGAGTACGTCGAGGCATGGAAGCAGTCCACGGAGGATAACCCGGCGGGCATCTGCGGCCCCGTAGGGCCGACCGAGCAGCTTCCGCTGGTGGCCCGGATCGTGAACGCCCTCGGTTTGGACGTGCGGGGGGCCCACTTCTGGGGCATGGACGAGTGGGTGGAGGACGGCGGGCCCGTGCCCACCACCCATCCGCTTTCCTTCGCGAGGACCGACATGGAGCTGTGCTTCAGCCGCATTGACCCGAAGCTGCGCATGTCCGACTCGCACCTGCACTTCCCCACTGGCGACCTCGCCGCATACAGCAAGAGCTACGACGAGGTGCGCTGCCTCGTCATGCAGGGGGGACAGGGGGACGTCAAGCACTGGGCCTTCAACGACCCTCTGCCGCGCAAGGGCCCTTACGAGCACAGCCCGCCTTCCCCCGAACAGTACCGCAGGCTCAAGACCCGGGTGGTGGAGCTGCACCCGATGACGGTGATTCAGAACGCCCGCACCTCCGGCGGGGGGAACGTCATGGTGGTTCCGGTGCAGGCCGCCACGGTCGGGCCGGTTGAGACCTGGAAGGCGGAGAGGGTCTCCATCTGGCACGCCGGCACGCACGACAATCCCTTCGGCATGAGGCTCACCACGCTGATGATCTCGAAGGGGATTGCCGACTCTGCCGTCCCCATGTCCTTGCTGGCCGATCACCCCAACGTTCTGTTCAATTTCTACCGACCCGGCATCGGCACGGTGGAGGCGGAGATGCATTGACCCCGTGGCGCCGCCGCCGCCGATGTGAACCTTCTCGCCGCGCAGGACCAGTGAATGAGCGATAGTGCCGTAGGGTTGGACGAACAACAGAGAGGGCGGGGCGTCTTCACCGTCCGCAGCATCCTGCTGGGGGCGTTGCTGTCCGTGGTCATCGGCATAGTGGGCCCCTACTGGACGTTCTACCTGCACAGCTCCAACCTTTTCTTTGACTACAGCGTCGCGGGCGCAACGTTCCTGCTGTTCGTGACGATGCTGCTGCTGAACGGATTCCTGGGGACCTTCTGGCGCAGGCTGGCCCTGCTGCCGGGAGAACTGGTGGTGGTGACGGCGATGATGCTGGTCGCCGGCGCCATCACCACGATGGGGCTGACCGGTTACCTCATTCCGATGATGACGTGCCCGTACTCCCTGGCAGATGAGAGCAACAACTGGAAGGAGGAGCTCTGGCCGTATCTGCCTTCCTGGACCGCGCCTCTGGACAGCGACGGGGGCATTCAAAGCATCCTGGATTATGACCAGGGGCTGGGAGAGAAGCAGCCCATCCTCGTGAGACCCTGGACCCCGAAGGGCCTTTCTCAGAGCGCAAAGAACTTCGTGGCGGTCACCCGTTCCATGCCCTGGAAGCCCTGGTGGAGGCCCCTGTTCTGGTGGGGCGTCTTCCTGATGGCCCTCTACGCCTGCATGATTTCCGTGATGGCCATAATGCGCAAGCAGTGGGTGGACTACGAGCGGCTGACCTATCCGATTGCGCAGGTGCCCGAGGAGTTGTGCGCCACGGCCGCCGCTCCCTGGAGGCCGGGTTCGCTTCTGCGCAACAAGGTCTTCTGGATCGGTTTCGCGATACCGGTCCTGGTAGGCACGCTGAAGGCCCTGCACAAGCTTTATCCCTGGGTGCCCGTCATCCCCCAGTCCGGTCAGATTACAGAGCTTGGCCCGGTACGAATGTACCTGCGGCTGAGTTTCGCCGTGCTCGGCTTCACGTTCCTGATCCCGAAACGCGTGGCCTTCAGCCTCTGGTCGCTGAGTCTCGCCTCCTTTGCCTTCCGCTCCGTGCTCAGGAAATACGGAGCGGAGATGCACGAGAACCTCGGGCTTTACGGCGCCGCCGATTACCCCATTATGGCACATCAAGGCATGGGGGCGATGCTGGTTTTCGTGGCCGCAAGCCTCTACTTCGCCCGCCGACACCTCAAGAGGGTCCTGCTGTGCGCACTCGGCAGGGGCGAGGAGGGCTACGATCGCAACGAGCCCGCCTCCTACCGCACGTCGCTCATCGTGCTCGCCGTGAGCCTGACGATCATGACGCTCTGGCTCACCACGGCAGGGCTGTCACTGTTCTACACCATGGTGTTCCTCGCGGTGTCCTTACTGATTTTCTACGGCATCACGCGGGTCGTTGCCCAGTGCGGGCTGTCGGTGACGATCGCCCCGATGACGGCCCCGT
>JAUWZH010000168.1 GCA_030615435.1 Candidatus Brocadiaceae bacterium
GTGCAGCAGATGCCGGAAATCTGGATGCCGTCCGCACCCGCCTGCCTGGCTTTCTCCTGCATCTCTTCGTCGTAGGCTGCGGCCACGATCATCTCCGAGAGGGTAGGCTCGTGGCCATGGACTATCACGTTGACCGCCTCGGGGCGGATCACGCCGAGATTCGAGCGGGCCTTGATCGGCTCGGGGCCGCCGAAGAGCACGTCGCTGAAGTCCGTGGCATACATGCTGCCGCCCCAGCCGTCGGAAAGCGCCGTGCGGATGGCGGTGCGCAGGATGTGGATCGCCTCGTTGTCCACGCCGATGTTGGTGGCGTGCATGGCCCTGACGACGTCCGCGTCAATGCCCGTAGGCGTGACGCCGATGGCGGCCCATTTTCCCTGGAGGGGCTGAGGGGCGCGGGAGACCAGGCGCAGGACGCCCTCCTGGCGCCCGAAATCCTCAAATGCCTTCTCCGCCACGCCGCCGGCGATTTCGTTCAGGCCCTTGCCCGCCTGTTCGACGCCGAATTCCTCGGCCAAAGCGCGAAGTTTGCTCTCGTCCTTGATCTCGTAACCTGCGGCCTTGCCCTCCGAGGTGAGCTTGAGCGTGTGCACTATGTCGCGGCCGTGGTCGGAATGAGCGGAGGCGCCCGCAGCGACGTGCCGGGCGAAGTTGCGGGCCGCTATGACGTGCGCGGTGGCACCGCAGACGCCCCGGGCGGCTCCTCCACCGAAGGGATCAATGCGGCACGGGCCCATCACGCAGTTCTTGCAGCACAGCCCGAGCATGCCGAAATCGCACTGCGGCTGAACCGCCTCGAAGCGGTCCCATGCGAGCTCGTATCCCTTGCCCGCGCTGTGATCTATCAACTGCTGCGAGGCCGGATCAGCGCTGCGTTCCTTTCCTCTTGCAGCCATCCACCTCCTCCTCCGATCTGTTGCAGTGAAAACGCGATGCCTTCATTCGCAATCAGCTTGCAAGGCCTTCCCGCCGGGCCACGAGCCGTTTCCTCCGCCGTCGCCGAACCATGAGGCTACGGGGACCGAACGGGAACGCCAGAGAGTATCTCCTCAACCCACCGCCGCTGCTCCGGGGTATCCCTGTAGGCACACACACCCTCCAGGTCCGAGGCGGCGATGGTCGGGTCGTAGGGAATCCTTGCCAGGACGGGAAGCGGAGAAACCTGCTTCTCGATGTAGTCTAACTCTTTGGGCTCCCTGTACTTATTGATGACCACCCCGACGTCCTGTATCCCGATGTCCGAGGCGCACCTCCGCACCAGCAGCGCGGTCTGGATGCTTCTGCGCCCGGGCTCCACCACCACGAGCATCATGTCCACCCCGCGAGCCGTCCCACGGCTCAGGTGTTCGATGCCGGCCTCCATGTCAAGGACGACGACCTGGCCTTTGCGGTAGAGAAGATGGGAGAGCAGCGCGCAGACGAAGGCGTTCTCCGGGCAAAAACACCCTGCGCCGCCCTTCTTGAGTCGGCCCATCCGCAACAGCTTCACCCCGTTTGACTCCACGGCGTATTGCTCCGGGATATCGTCCACCTTCGGGTTCAGAGAGAAGAACTCCCCGGGGCTTCCCGTGGAGCCGGTGCGCTCCTGAATCAGGTCTTTCAGCTCGATGATGGGCCTCGGCTCGACCGACTCCGCGAGCCCCAGCGCCATTGCCGCGTTGGCATCGGGGTCGGCATCTATGAGGATAACGTCTCGCCCCGCCGCCGCAAGGTACCTGGCCACAAACACGGCGATCGTCGTCTTCCCGGCCCCACCTTTGCCCGTTATTGCAAGCTTCACGCTCTTTGTCGCTCGAAAAGGCGCGGCTCCTGCGCCTCAAGGCCGCCGCTTGAACCAGCAGACGCATTCGACACCGGGGCGATACGGCTCTCTCGCCGTCAGTACCGGCACAAGGCATCCAGATTCTCGAAGCAAAGTCCTTTATTTTAGTATGGCGGGCGAAGTCCGTCAAGGCAACGGAGTCTCTCTGGCTGGATGTGCCCCCGGTGGCAGATTGGCCGATGTTTACCGTCGAGGCTGCGGGCGGGAGCTCGGACGGCGACGTGGGGTCCGCCGGTCGCCCTGGGAGTAAACCTCTCGGCAGCGAAGCACGAGAGCTGCAAGCTGGTCGGCAAACCTGAGTTGAGCACAACGTCACCGCATCTGCGCGCTCGGCACACGGGGTCAGGCACTGTGGGCCATCGCGTAGCCGACACACCGAAGGTTCCATGGCTGGCGGAATTGGCTGGCAGCACCAGCCTTCCTGTCCGAATGGCCTCGCGACTGCCTGCCGTGGCCGGGAACATCCCTTCGGGTTGTCAGGTGTCAGAGCAGCCCCAAGACGAACACGCTTCTCGGACTTCCGTCAGCATGCCCCAAGGACATCCCGCAATCACGGGCCGTTCTCCTGCGCTGCGTGTTCTTTCAGGAGCTGAATCATGTCCTGGTTGTCCGTTTCCTCTGCGGCCGACAAAGGCGTGCGACCACCCTCACCGTGAGCATTCACGTCCGCCCCGGCTTCGATCAGGAAGCGGGCCGTCTCCAGATGGTTGCACATGGCTGCAAAGCAGAGCGGTGTCTCCCCCGTATCCGTCAGGGCGTTCACGTCCGCTCCGGCAGCGACCAGGGTCTTTGCCGTCATGGGGTTTTCGCCAGCGGCTGCCCAATGCAAGGGCGTCGCTCCGGAATATGCCTCGGCATTGACGTCCGCCCCGGCATCCAGAAGCATGGCTACGACCTCTTCGCGGCCGTGCCGCGCTGCCAGGTGCAAAGCGGTTCCCCAGTACCCCATTCGCGCCCGGGCCAGATCCGGATTCTCGTCAAGCATGGCTCCTACGATCTCAGCAAGTCCCCAGGCAGCTGCAACGAAGATATCCACTGCGATGCCATATTCGGCGAGCAAACTCTCCCCTTCTCCCGACGGCCATGGGCGCACCAGAGCGGCGTGCACTGGTGTTTGCCCAAGGGCGTCGAGCGCGTTGACATCCGCCCCTGCTTGGACCAGCAATTCTCCGTGCCGCCTGAGGACACTCTGTGCGGCCTGATGCAGGGGCGTGCGGCCGAGGCAGTCACGCGCACTGGCATCCGCGCCGGCTTCCAGGAACGGCCCCAAGATGCCCCGCGTCCAACTGCTGGCTGCCATGTGAAGGGGTTGAGCGCAGCCGTATGCTTCCGCGTACATGTCTGCGCCGGCCTCCAGCAGCATTCTCACGACTTCCACCTGCACCGCATTATCCACCTCGGTACGGGGTGGGGGGCCAGTCAGGGCACAGTGGAGAGGTATCACGCCATGCTCAGCCCTTGTGTTCGGATCAGCGCCTGCCTCAATGAGCTGCTGAACAAGGGCGGGGTTTCTTCGCTGCGCTGCCCAGTGCAGAGGGGTCCAGCCGGGGCCGGCCCGGGCATTGGCGGGTTTGCCGTTCGCCCGCAACATCTCCGACGCCCTCTCGTGCTCGTCCAAGCCGATGGCGACGAAGATGTCTTCTTTGGCTCCCGCCTTTCGAAGCAGCGCGGCCATTTGGGGCTTCTGTGCGTAGGCGGCCGTCTGGAGGGGAGTCAAGCACTCTGGACCCGCCTCATCTACCCGAGCGCCTGCTTGCAGCAGAAGCTGAGCGGTTTCCAGCTGCCCCTGCTTCGCCGCGGCATGCAGAGGGCTCTCACCTGAGCGACTGCGGGCGCGAGCAAGAGAGGGGTCGTCCTCAAGAAGGGAGCGCAGCCGCTTTGAGTCGCCGAGAGCTGCGGCGCCGAACAGGTTAAGCTGCGCACCGTGGCGGCGCAGCAGGCCGGCCAGTGCGTCGTGCCTGCGCGACACCGCCTTGCGCGACGCCGCATAGTAGAGAGGTGTCTGTCCGGTATCGTTGACCGCATTTGGATCGGCGCCTGCTTCCAGCAGGAGGCACACAACCGGCAGCGGTGACCCGTGCAATGCGGCCCTGTGGAGAGTTGTACCGCCCCGGTGATCTGTCGCATTCACAGAAGCCCCGGCATTCAGCAGGAGCCTCACCATCTTCGGTCCCCCGCCGAACAGGGCCAGGCGCAAAGAGGTCTCCCCGGAGGAGTCTTTCGCTTCAATATCCGCGCCCGCCTCGAGCAGCAGGCGCACTGTCTCGACGGACCGGCTGGCAGCAGCCCAGTGCAGAGGCGTTTGCCTGCGGCCCGGCTCGACCGCGTTGACGTCGACGCCGTTCTCAAGCAGCAGGCCTACGATGTCCGCATAGCCCCGGCTTGCGGCCAGGTGAAGCGGCGTCACGCCCAGCTCATTGGTGCTCTTCGCCAGGTGCGCGTCGGCTTCCAGTAGCTGCTTTACGCGTTGCGCGCAGCCCAGCGTGGCCGCGGAATGGATGTCGTCCGCTTTGGCGCTAAGCGCCCCGACAGTCAGAAGGACAAGCAGCAACGCTGCGCGGCATGGAGTTCTCATTTCCATTCCTCCACAAGGAGAGGCCCGTGCCGATCCCACCGACCGGGACGCCGCAGCACGGCGGGCGGTCGTCTCCATAAATCACCCCGCAAACGGGCTTGACTGGTCCCGAGTCTATTCGACCTGCCCTCAGTTGTGGTGCCACATTCTAAGTCAGAACCCCCTGAAGAGCCACTGCCGGCTGGCGCACGGGCCCGCAGATGAGGCAGCAGCGGCTCCTGTAGGATCACTAACATAAAGAGCAGCACCACAGGTGGTGGCAGGCCGAGCAGTATCCGACTCGGTAGTTCAGCAAAGGAGGTTCTCGTAGGGCAGGGAGTTGACTCTGTGGCGCTAAGCGAGTAGAGTTCGGGACATCATTGCTTGCTAATCACACTTCACTGCACAAGATGAACATCCCCCAACGCATAAGAGAGATTGATCGTATCCTGGGGTCTCGCCGGTTGGTCTTTTTCGGAATACGCGGCAGTGATGCCGAAACTCTCCTCGAAGTTCCTCAGCTCGAAGAGGTCATCTCGCAAATAGCCCCTCTGAGAGCGCTTTCCATACGCGAGACCTGCCTGGAGGATCTCACGGGCGAGAGGATGGACCTAGCCCAGTACAATATTGATCTTGACAAGCGGCCTGAAGTGGGCAGGATTCGCCGCGAATTGTTAAGAGCTTTTGAGCGGCCCTCCGCTGTCCTGGCGTACCGACCGTGTGCCGTCCTGGCATCTGCTTGCTTCCCCAGGTCAGATCGTGTTCTTTATCTGAATGTTTTTCACAAGAAGCAGGCGGCTTTCGAGCACAAGCCTTGGGTGGAAAGACAGCTTGGAGATCGGGGGATTCCTGTCCTTCCGTGGTCTTACCATGCGGATGACGAGATCGGCCTGATTCGAGAAGCAGCTCGGGCTGGTCCTCTGCTCTTGCGAACGAACCAGACCGATGGGGGAGCGGGACTCCGGCTCGTGCGAACTCCCGAGGAGATTGAGGACAAATGGCCGCCTCACTCGGACGGCTTTCTTGCGACCGCGCGCTTCTTATCGCCCAGCGTTCCGCTCAACGTCAACGCTTGCGTGTTTCCCGACGGCGAGGTCAGCCTGCACGCACCCTCATTGCAACTGATCGGCATCCGATCGTGTACGAATCGGCCCTTCGGTTACTGCGGGAATGACTTCGCAAGAATCGGTGATCTTGATGTTCAAATCCTTGATGAACTGGAGAGAATAAGCATTGAAACCGGACAATGGCTCAGCCAGAATGGGTATGTAGGTGCCTTCGGCATTGACGCGTTGCTCTATCGGGATCGGGTGTACCTTACCGAGCTGAATCCACGGTTCCAGGGGTCTTCTCTATTCTCGGCGCACATTGACAGAGAACTCGCGAGGCCGGACATATATCTCGACCACATTGCCGCGTTTCTTCGTCTTCGCCCCGCCCCCCACATCCCGCTGCACGAACTTGTGAAACGTCAGCCTCCGCTGGCACACGTTGTCTGCCACAACATTGGGCCCAGCCCGGTCAGCGCAACAGACTACAATCCTGATTT
>JAUWZH010000203.1 GCA_030615435.1 Candidatus Brocadiaceae bacterium
GTGGTCATGTGCGCGCGGTTTGAGAGAAATGTGCGCGCGGTTTGAGAAAAAAGGCGAAAATCAGAGGCATAAAAAGGGCGCCCCGTCCCTGGAGAACAAATCGAAATGGGGCGCTGTTATTGCTACATAAGATGCAGCAACAGGAGCGCGCTGAGTGCTACACAGGCTCCGTCCCTGTTGGCCATGAGTAGCTTTTGCATAAGCCTCCTGTCCTCCTTAGAAAGCTGCTTGATCGGCAGTCGAGACGCGCTGGGAAGCGTTTCGGAATCTCCAGGGGGGACATCCGCCTTTCCGGCACATGCCCCCCCTTTTTCGGCGCCTTCGGTCGCGTGCCGGATCGGTCCCGAGAACCCGCCCGCAGCACTTGCATTTTGAACGTGCGAGTCCCTCCGACACGGGGGCACGGGGGACACCCCAAGCGCCAAATTCTGCGGAAAGCCCCGTTCGGCGGATTCCTCACTCCCTGAAGGAGTGTACGGTCGTGAGGCGCCTGTTTCCCGCAGTAAGTCTATCACATCCCCCTCCCCGCCGGGCGTTGCGAATACGTACGTATCAGGCTCGATCTGAACCGTCCCGTCGTCGAAGTATCCCTCAGCCACCTACGTCCTCCGTACCTTTAGCGAAGGGGGATCACCTCGCTCTCGAGCGCCCCAGCTTGTTGAGCAACCGGCTGTGATGCAGAAGTTCCGCGCGGATCTCCTGGAGGGTCGCATCGTGGCGCTGGAGCAAGTCGCTCGCGGTCTGTAAGTAGCTGCGGAGGGCCTTCTCCATCAGCTCGGCCTCTTCTTTCGCCGCCTTCGCCTTCTCCGGGAACTTGTGCTCCCCCAGGAGCGCACCAATGGCCTTTCGCTTGCCTATCCGGGCCTCGGCGGCCTTATACTCCTCCGTGCCTCTGATGCGCCTCTCCGCCCCCTCACGAGCCCTCTCGGCCCGTTCTCGTTCGACCTCCTCCGGGGGCTTCCCAGGAAGCAAGCCGGCCGTGCTCCTCGCAATGGCCCGGCGCTGTTCAGTCAATGCCTTTGTCACCTCTGCGAGTTCTCGGTCCAACTCCGCCTGTCTCTCGCGGATCTTGGCAAGGTCGCGTTCCCGCTCCGCTGCGTTCTTCGTCAGGCCGATTCGGGATAATTCACCCAACCCGCGTCCTATTGTCGGGCCGAGCACCGGACCCCGGAATTTGACCGCCATGCGCAGCAGCGCTTTGCCAATCTTTTTCCTGAAGTCCGCCAGGACGTCTTCCCAAAGCCTGTAGAAAACCTCCCGGATCTCCGCGGCGAGGCGCTTGAAGCCGGCGAGGATGAGGTTCGTCAGGCCGCCCATCTCCCAGCCCTTCTCGGTCTTGCGGGCGAAGAGCCCGCCGATGTCTTTGAAGATGGCCCCCAGGTTCTGCGGCAGCCCGCGCAGCGCCCCACCCCAATCACGAGACGTGAGGTAATTCCAGACCTGTGCCAGCGCGTTAGTAGCCCGCTCGCTCCAGCGCTCATAGATCTCGGCTGCCCGCTCGCCCCAGCGGCGGACCTGCTCGCGGTGGGAGCTGAGCCTGTCGGAGAGGCGCTCCAATCGCTCAGAGAAGCCCTCCAAGAACGGCTCGAAGAAGGCCTTTCGAAGGCCCCTCAAAGCGTTTTTCACGCGCGTTAGATTGTCCCTGAACTTCACCGCCGCCTGGGAGGCTTCGACGCTCCAGGTGATGCCGAGCCGGCGGGCCTCCTCGCGTCCCTCCCGGATGCTCTGCGTGGTGGACATGATCATCGGGAGCATCTGCTGGGCGGCCCGGCCGAAGAGCCTCTGTGCCAGGCCGACGCGGAGTACGTCGCTCTTGACGCGGCGCAATGCATCGGAGAGCTGCATGAAGAGTGTCTCGGAGTCCTTGATCTTGCCGTTGCTCTGATAAATCGAGACGCCGAGCCGGTCGAAGACCTCCTGGTACTCCGTCGCTCCGCGCGTGGCTCCTTCGACGGCGCCGCCGAGGGCCTTGATCGCCTTCTCGAAATCGCTTACATCTGCATCGGCGAGCTGGAGGACGTGCTGCATCTCGGAGAGGAACTTCACGGAGAGGCCGGTGCGGGTCGAGAGCTTCGAGAGCTCGTCCCCGCCCTTCGCCACGGCGTTGACGAAGGCGGAGAAGGCGATACTGGCGCCGGCCGCCGCCCCCCCGACCAAGAGGAGAAGTTTCGGGATTCTGCCGAGGGTGCGCCCGGCCATCCTGACCACGCTACCGAAGATGCCGGCCAGACTTTTGACAAGCTTGCCGAAGACCTTGATGATGCTGCCAACGATCTTCGCCGCCACGCCGACGAGCTTCCAGAGGATCTTCCCGATTGTGAAAACGAGCTTCTTGAAGACCTTAGCGGCGCCCAGGGTAAGTGCCCCGAAGATGCCCGCTGCGCCTCCTGCTCCGGCTGCGCCGGCGGCCTTACCGCCTATCTTGCGCGCCTCGCGGCCGACGCCGGAGAGGCTCTTGGCCACCTTGCGGAGGGCCTGATTTGCTCCGCCAGAGACTTTGATGATGATCCCGTATTCTCTTGTTTTTGCAGGCACCACTCGCCTCCTACACTTTCACACCCACCTGGCGGAGTTTTTCAAAAACCTCTCCGGCAAGCCTGCCACAGGTGTCCCAATGCTTGACCACGAAACCGAACAATAACCGATGCGCCTGCCGCTCCACGGCTATAACGTCGGGCGGTTTGCCGTCCTTTCGCCCCAGCTTGGCGATCGCCGTATCCACGCCCCGTAAAACATATTCTCGCGGTAAGCCTGCGCGATCCCCGAGCTCGATCTCGGCCGTGATCATCCCGATGGCGGGAAACAGGAAGGGGGCGATCTGCTCGGCGTGTCCGCGCCATTCTCGCCGGCCTGGCCTTCTCATATCTGTGTGCCTCCCACAGAAACCCGCTTTATCTGCCAACCGCCTGGCCGGCCAGCGGGCAGGTCAGACGGTCCCAGCCTGCCCGCGCTCGGCCTATTCGCCCTCTGCTGCGAGCGTCTCGACCTGCTCCTCGCTGCGCGGGAGCGAGCGGATCCACAGTAGGGCTTGTCTGTAGGTGTCAAAGCCCACTTCCAAGGGCAAGCAAGCTCTGAGGTTCTGCGCCGCACCTCGCCGAGGGTCACCACCCTTCGAAGCCCAAGCCACATGGCGGACGATGTTGGCTTGCTCGTCGGGCTCTACGTCTTTGATCTGGCTCATCCGCCCGGCCCGCCGCCTGTTCTCCAGCTCCTCGACGGCATATCGGAACCGCTCCTCCAAGCGAGTTTCGATGACCCGCCCCTGCCAGCTATGAATCAGAGCTTTTGACGAGATGGCCAAACCCGACGAAGTCATACGGGCGAAATCCTCGGGCCCATTGACTTCCAAGATGAGGAGCCTGTCTCTTGTATGGTCACCCAAAACCCCGGTCCGCAAGACCGCTCGCACGGCTCGCGCAGACACGAACTTGGCGCCCTCGGCCTGAATCCAGCGGAAGGGCGCTTTTTCGATTATCGTGCCCTTCAGCCCCTGGCCGCCTCCTAAAACACGCCGCAACGCCATCTCGTTGAGAAAACTCCCCTGGCTCAAGACAAGCACCGTCGGCTCAGTTTGAGCAAGCGGCGGCACGGGCCTGGCTACCGACGGGGCCGCGCGTTTTTCCTGCTCGGCGATCAAGCGTCGTCCGTACGCGGCGACCGCGTCTTCCTCGCCGACACCCCCCAATCCCTCTCCGTTCTTTTCTTCAGGTCTCATTCTTCGCTTCCCCACAAAGAGACACGTCGAGTTCCGCGTCGGGCTCTGCGCGGCCCAGCGCGTTTAGTTCCAGGCGTTCCACGACCGCCGAAAATGCGTCGCCGTCAAAATCCAAAACCGGCCCGCAAATTAACCAATCGAGGATTGTCAATTCCGACCTCCCCAAGCGGCAGGCTATCAAGAAAATCGCCGTCGCGATGGAGATCTGGTAACGTCGGGCGATCCCCTCGATCGCGTTCACAACGACCAGGCAGGTGCGCGTATAGAGCGGAGGGCGGGGGTCCGGCGGGGGTTTCCTGGTGTTTGCCTGTCCTGGGGGCGGGTCGAAGCAATGATAATCGGCCTCGCTGTGCGGGGCCGGGCCTACGGTGTGGATCGGCCTGTGCAACCCCAAAGGTGCCCCAGTGCCCTCGTCTGACATCCAAAATCCCCCCGTGCTTTCACGCGCTCAGGCGCTCGCGAGGAAGGTTTCCTTGCTGATCCCGAGCACCCCGCACACGTGCTTTTCTTCCGGCGTCAGTGCCCGAAGCCCGACAGGGTCCGAGCTATTCGGGCGCGACGTCGCCGCCGTGATGATCGGCATGGTAGCGATGAGGTCGTGGGTCGCCTCGAAATCGTTCACGATGGCGTCGAGGTAAATGCCCCTCGCCTCGGGGAGGATTTTGCCGGCCCTGACGGCATCATCCACGAGCTCCTCGGCCAGACGCTGCTTCCGCGCCTCCAGGAGGCCCCTGTGCGTCTCCTGAAGGCTGCCGACCGCATTGAGCACATCCCGCACGCCGGCATCCCCGGCGAGGCCGAGATTCGCCCTGACGGCACCGAGGCTGCCCTCGAGTTGCATCTTGAGGATCGCTATTTTGATTCCCAATGCATCACCAGGGTCCGCCCCAAACATGTCCGCGATGGCCTCGCTGACCACCGGACGCGGTTTCGCCTCCAACTCCACCGCCTTCGCAGCAGCTCTCATCAGGGCCTCCGCCATGGCCTTGTCTTCGGCGCCGGGCTCGAGCCCGAGGCTGGAGGCGACCTCCTCGGGCTTCCTGCCCAGCACTCTCGCGAAACGTTCGAGCAACGTCATGTTCTCGCCTCCCGCTTCTGAATGGACGTCTTTCGCCGTGCCGGTCAAGCCGTGCTCAGATGGCCGCCATGGCGGCCTCAACACCTACAGGAGCGGCGCGCTCGACGGCCTTCATTCTGGTAGCTTGGCCGCGTGCGCGAAGACCGCGCGAGCGCTCGGCCTCAAACAGCCGCGCGGCTACAATGTCGAGATTGGCCCGTGCCTCCAGAAGTAGCGCCGCAATCTCGCCTTCCCTCTGCCGAAGCGCGATCCATAGCGCATCATGGCCGCCAGGGTCTGCCCTGCTCACGTCAGCCCCGGCCTCGATGAGAAGCCGCGCCGATTCAACCTCGCC
>JAUWZH010000202.1 GCA_030615435.1 Candidatus Brocadiaceae bacterium
ACGAGGCGGGGCTTTTTGGCCAGGCGTAGTTCTTGCAGGGTTTCCTGAGCCTCCGGGGTCAGCTCAAAGATATCGGCCGGTATCCGGGCGACGCTGCGGAATTCGGCATCCAGGTTTCGTGGCCTTTTCCTGAAAACCTCGTAGGCCTGGACGACGACGGCCCCCTTGTTGGCAGGGTTGGGCTCGAAGGTCAGCTCCACCCCCCGCAGGCCGGCTGTGACTTTCAAAGCGAGGGGCGGCTCGGCCCGGAGGCCGGCGCGGGGGTCAACGACGAGGAGCTGAATGTGCTGCGTCTTCCCGCTGAGGCCTGCTATTCGGGCAATCCCCTCCTGCCCGGCCCAGATCTTGACCTGGGAGTAGTCCATCCCTACCGGATGCTCAACTTTCCTGACCACCGTGCCAGGCGGATCCTCCTGCTGGACCTCGACCGAGTTCAGCGCGAGCGGCTCCTTGAACTTTAGCACGGTGGCCTTCTCCACGCCCACAAAGACCTCGCTGTAGTAAACCGGCCAGTGGAACCACCAGACGTCCTCCCTGGTATCCCCAGGTTCAGCAAGCCGGTAGATTCTTTCCCACGCCTTCTGGTAATTGATCACGGGGACCTCGGGCGGGGCGATGTCCCGTTCCAGGTCAGCGGTCACCGTTTCAATCCGCTCGATGAGCCCCTCGACCTTCCTCCCGCTGGTGCGGGTGGACATGTAGAGAAGGGTAAGGATCACGCCGACACTCACCACCACGGCGACTATTTTTTCGAAGTGCCTAAACAGAAAACCTTTCCGCTCCCCAGCCATCGTTTTATCCCCTCCTATGGCTGCCTGCGCGTGCCACGCTCGATTCGTCCAGTTGCGGTGCGCCTGGCAACGCCTTTCTCTTTTTCCTCCGGCGGTTCGTAATCCGGCACATATCCGAGCACCCGCACAGAAACCATCCTATCGGGCAATGGGACCTCCGGCTTCCTGGCAGGCGCTTCCTCCTCTAGCTCGACCCATTCCGACGGCCTACCCATGTAGTAGCGAGAGGGCATTTGAAGTCCTTCCTCGAACACACTGGCGGGAGTGGAAGGCCACTCCTCGCCGCCGACGACTCGACCGGGAGCCCTCCGGCCACTGAGGATGCGCTCCCGGCGAGAGACACCCTCCCGGCCACCTTCGCGGAACCGGGATATCTTCACCGAAGTAATCTCAATGCCCAGGCAGTTATCCGGGTCGGGAGCTTCAAGCAACTTCTTGAGAAAAGCCGTAGCAAACTTGAATTGCATCGCCACTTCGAGGCTGAAGGCCCTGCACCTGAAGTTCCCCGCGTGGGCCGGGGACAAAAGGCGTTCGGGCTTGGCAAGAAACCTGAACTGGCCAAACACGGGCACGACCCTCGAGGCGGAGTTCAACTCGGCTATGGCGTCCACGACGGTCTGCTGTATCCAGTATTCCTTCTCCAACCCGTGCATCAGCGGCACGCTCCTCCACACCCGGCCGAGGTTTGCCTCTTCGAGGGGATCACGGCTGAGGACCAACGTAACGCTGTCTTCGAGTTTCTCATACAGGTTTGCCATCTTCTGCTCGTAGACAACGGCCCACTGTCCGTATTCCAGCGGCCCCTTCTCTCCGGTCTCCGGGTCGCGGAAATGGCGCTCCAGCAGCGCATCTCTCTCCAGAAGTTCCTGCTCGATGCTGGCGCGCTGGTTCTTCAGTTCCTTGCCGACTTCTTCCTGCTGGGTGACCCACCGCGGGTTCTTGGCCCCTTCTCTTCTGTATCTCTCCAGTTCATCGGCCCTTGTGCTCAGCGTGTCGAGCCGCTTGTTGTTGGCGCGAATCTTCGGCAGCGCTCCCGCCAGAAATAAGACCAGCGCCAAAAGGACCACCAGGCCTAAAGCGCCCCAGTATTTCGAACGTATTATCGTCCCCATGTGTTTTCCTCCCTCCGAAGAGGTCCGTTCCCCTCGCTGCACCTCCAGTTCGCCCTCAGTCCTATGGACGCCCTGAGAGTCTGGCGGGAGTGCGAGGTCTCTTTTCCCCCTCTGACTTGCCGAGGTTGACCTGAGCCATCACACGGAAAGCCACGAACTGCTTGGTGTCCTCTCGCTCAGTGGGCCTATCCACCAGGGTGCCGTCGCTGACGCGCCGAAAAACGCTCCAGGGGCTGCCCACAAGTTCAACCGTCTCGAAGACCTGCCTGCCGTCTGCTGATCGCTCCTTGAGACGTTCGATAACCTCGTCCTGGATGTAACTGAGTCCTCCCTTTACGACGGTCGACTCGCACTCCATGCCCACCACCAGAATCGCTGTCTCCTTCTTGGCGGCTTCTGCCCTTCGCCATGCTCTGCCCATCTGCTCGGGTGTGCGGGCGCCCTCCTCCGTCCGACCCCTGATCGGTGTGGGCCTCTCGTCCTCCCCGCCCTCCAACTCCCACATGTCCTCCCGCTCGATCGGTCCCGCGGGGCCTACTCCCCACATCATCCCGGGCATGAACCGAGCGGCCCCTGATTTGGCCTCCGGCTTGGCCCATGTTGCCAGCCCGCCCGCTTTGAGGGCCGCCTGGTACTCTCTTCTGCTCATCCACAAGAAGTCCATTCTGCTGACGTAGACCGTGTCTTCCGGCAGGACCTCGGCGATATCCGGGATTAACCGCAGCAGGACATCCCTGTCCACGGTGCGTTGGGCGAGGTTCTTGACTTTGCTCTCATGGCTCTGGACAAGTGTCTGGGCCGACTTGAAATCCCTGTCGGCTCCCGCCAGGCGATTGTACATCGCCTCGCCGGTGTCAAGGTGCTCGGCCAGCGCCTCGCCGTGCACCTTCTCGGAGCCCATGAAGATCCCCGCGATGACCAGCAGGCCGACTGCTGCTCCCAGCAGTATCGGCTTCTTGCGGGCCATTGCGGCCTGTGCGACCAGCTCCTCGGGCAGCAGATTGATCCCGATCTCTGCCTGGCCCGCTCCCTGCACCAGCAGTCCGAGCGCAGGGCAGGCCCCGCCGAGGCGCTGCATGAAATCCCTTCCCCTGAGCGGCGCAGCGAACTCGAAACGCTGCAACCCCGTGAGTTCCTCCACGGGGTACTGAAGCCCTTCGGCGAGGGCCTCCTTGAGCCCCCGCAGTCTGAAGGCGTTGCCGAAGACAAGGATCTTGCCGAACTTCACCCCCCTCGCCAGGCTCTTGTAGTAGCCGATGGAGCGCTGAATCTCGCTCACCATGTTCTCCAGCACGGGCTCGATGGCCCGCAGCACTTGCTCCTGCTGCCCTTCTTCGGAGGCGCGTTCCTTGAGGCGCTCGGCTTCCTCGGGGGAGATCTTGAAGTGGCTCTGCAGTCGCTCGCTCATGGCACCTCCCCCTAGCAGAAGAGGCCGCAGCCAGAAACGCGGATAGTCCACCACGAGCAGGTCCGTCGTAGAGACGCCCATGTCGAGCACGATCATGGGCTCCTGCAGCTGACCCTCGAAGCCCAGCAGGTTGTAGAGCGCCAGGGGAGCGTCCTGCACCACCCGCAGGTTGTCTCTCCAGGGCTCCAGCAAGCTCATGAGCTCATCGATGTCTTCGCGTTTCAGGGCGAACAGGCCGACCTCGATCTCTTCTCCCGGCTCGTGCTCCTTCCTGAGGGACTGATAGTCCCAGACCACCTCACTCATGTCGAAAGGAATCTGCTGGCGGGCCTCGTACCGGATGATCTCGGAGATACTTTCCGGCACTGGCGGCAGGTTGATGAATCGGCTGAAGACCTGCCTGCCGGGCACGGCCACGCACAGATCGGCACGCTTTGGCACCTCGTATCTGCCGGCAAATGCCCGCAGGGCCGCGCGAAACTTCTCCCCATTCGTAGCGTCCGCCCCCACGCCGAGCGCGTCGTAGCGAAACTCATCGTAAAGGTCAATGACAATCCTGCCGCTCCTCTTGTCAATTCGCCCCCGCGCCACCTTCAGGCTCCATTCGCCGAGGTCCAGCGCCCACGTCTCTTTAGCCATTTTCCCACCTCCTTATATGCGAGTTTGCTTAATGATAGCTCAAACTCCGCGAATGTGCAAGGCTTGAAAACAGAAACTTACATTTCTCGACAACTTCTTGCAAGCTCATTTCCCTGCAAACATCTATCCACCGGACCCCCGGGAAGTGCCGGAACCAGGTAATCTGGTGCTTGGCCAGGCGGCGCGTGTTGCGCTTGATCCGCCTCACCGCTTCCTCCAGTGTTGCCTGCCCGTCGAAGTGTGCCAGCAACTCCTTGTATCCGACGGCCTGCCGAGCCTGGGGCCCCATCCGGTCCACGAGCCTGCGCACCTCCTGGAGCAATCCGCGCTCCATCATCTTGTCAACACGCCGCTCGATTCGCTCGTAAAGCAGGTGGCGCTCCAGGCGCAGTCCGACGGCGACGTAATCTATCTGCGGAGGTCCCTGGAACTGGTTTTGAAGGGCGCTGATCGGCCGGCCGGTCAACTCGTAGACCTCCAGGGCGCGCTCTATTCGCCTCAGGTCGCCCGGCTCTATGCGCCGGGCGGCCTCCGGGTCCACTTCGGCCAGCCTGCCGTGGAGATGCTCAGCGCCGAGGCGCTCAGCCTGCCGGCGCAGGCGCCTGCGGGTTTCCGGGTCCGCCCCTGGTCCCCGGAACAGGCCCCACAGCAGCACCTTCAGATAAAGCGGCGTACCGCAGACCAGAAGCGGGAACCTTCCCCGGGCGCGTATCCCCCTGAGGGCTTCCACGGCCATGAGGCGAAAGCGCCCGACGCTGAACTGTTCTTCCGGTTCCACCACGTCAATCATATGATGCGGCACCTCGCGAAGCGCCGCCGGCTCCGGCTTGGCCGTGCCGAGGTCCATCCCCCTGTAAACCTGCATTGAATCCACCGAGACGATCTCCAGGGGGTAGTCCCGAGCCAGCAGCACCGAAAGCTCGGTCTTACCGCTGGCAGTCGGCCCCAGCATCACCAGGCAAGGCTCATCCCCCGGCTCCGGCGTTTTTCCATCGCTCTTTCGCATCTCGGAGACGCCCAGCAGTGCTTTCGGACTTGACAGATATGCCCCGCACCTGCTTGAATTACATGGTGGAGCGAGCCGTTCGCCCACAACTGTAACACCGCACGGATGCATTTGCAATGGGGAGGATCGCGAAAAAATGAAACGTTCCCAGATCAACGCCATCTTGAGCTGGACGAAGG
>JAUWZH010000144.1 GCA_030615435.1 Candidatus Brocadiaceae bacterium
GGGAAAGACGTAGCCCCGAGGCCTGCCCTTGAGGGCCGGGTCGTGTGAGAGGGACAGGTGGGTCTTCGCCATGCAGATGGGCAGCCTGTCCCAGCCTCGCTTCCTGAACAGCCTGATGTTCCTCCTGGCCTCGGGGGCATACTCCACGGATGCGGCGCCGTAGACCTTGGTGGCGATTGTCTCGATCTTCTCCTCGATGGAGGCATCGTCGGGATAGAGGAGTTTGAACTCGCTCTTCTTCTCGCAGGCCTCCACCAGGGCCTCGGCGACCTCGACGCCGCCTTCGCCGCCCCTGGCCCAGACGTCGCTGACCACCACCTGCTCGGCGCCGGCATCTGCGGCATGCTGGCGGACGACCTCCACTTCGCCCTCGGTGTCGTCGGTGAACTTGTTGATGCAGACCACGCAGGGCACGCCGAAGAGTTCGATGTTCTCGATGTGTTTCTCAAGGTTTTCGCAGCCCCGTGCGACGGCGTCGAGGTTCTCCTCGGCCAGGCCCGGATCGAGGGGCTTGCCCGGGACGACCTTGAAGTCGCCGCTGTGCATCTTCAGGGCGCGGATGGTGGCAACGAGCAGCACTGCGTTCGGCACGAGGCCGCTGGCGCGGCACTTGATGTCGAAGAACTTCTCCATGCCGATGTCCGCTCCGAAACCGCTCTCGGTCACGACGTAATCGGCGAGCTTGATGGCGATCCTGTCGGCGAGGATGCTCGAGTTGCCGTGGGCGATGTTCGCGAATGGGCCGGTGTGCACGAAAGCGGGGCCGTTCTCCAGGGTCTGCATCAGGGTCGGTTTGAGGGCATCCTTCAGCAGCACCGTCATGGCCCCGGCGCACTTCAGGTCCTCGCAGGTGACCGGCTCGCGCCCGTAGGTGGAACCGACCACACATCGCCCCACCCGCTCGCGGAGGTCCTGTAAGCTGGTGGCGAGCCCGAGGATGGCCATCAGTTCGCTGGCCACGCTGATGTCGAACCCGCTGCGCCGCACGAACCCCTCGGCGAGGCCGATCACGATCTCCCCCAGCGCCCAGCGGTCGTTGAGGTCCACCACCCGGTTCCAGGAAATGGTATCGGGGTTGATGTTGAGCCGGTTCTTGCGCTTCAGGGCGTTGTCCAGGAAGGCGGCGGCGAGGTTGTGGGCGATGCTGACCGCGTGGACGTCGCCGGTGAGGTGGAGATTGAAGTCTTCCATCGGCACGAGCTGGCTGTAGCCTCCGCCCGCTGCCCCGCCCTTGATGCCGAAGACCGGTCCGAGGGACGGCTGACGGATGCATACGAAAGCGTTCTTTCCGATCCGGCACAGGGCCTGTGTCGCCCCGATGGTGTTGACCGTCTTGCCCTCTCCGAGGGGGGTGGGCGTGATGGCGGTCACGTCTATGTACTTCCCGTCGGGCCGGTCGGCGAGGCGCTCGAGGATGGACAGCTTGACCTTGGCCTTGTAATCCCCGTGGAGCTCGAGTTCCTCACGCAGTATGCCGGCTTCACGTGCCACCTGCTCGATGGGCCTGAGTTTGGCCTCTTGCGCAATCTCCAGATCGCTTAACACCATCCACTCTCCCCTACAGAAAAGAAAACCGGAGTCACAGCCCCGGCCCGAGGTTCCAACCGCTTCGCCCGCCGAGACAGCGTCCCGGCGGCGGCGATGTATATCCTCTTCACTGTCTCCGCTCCCGGCCCTTTCGGCCACACGGATCCCCGCCCTGAAGCGCCGAGACGAGCTTTCCGCCCACCACCGTGAGGCTCTCAGCGCTCAAGAGCCGCAGCGCGTTGTCCGGGAAAAGCACGTTGCAGGCGGGCGGGAAATCCTCGTCCCCTTCGTGTCGAACCACCTGAATCTCGAACCTGGGGAAAAACCGGAACAGATAGCTCAGCGGGCGCCCGCTGCCGCGCGTGCCGAGGCACCGCTCTGCGGCGGCGACGAATTCCGCCTCGCTCCTGCCGACCCCGCGGTTCAGGGCCTCGGTCACCCGCGCCTCAAAGGGCCGCAGATAACCCCTCACCTCTGGAAAGTCGGCGAAGGACAGGAACCGCGTGGGCGGCCCGACCGGTTCGCCGCTCAGGTAGTCCAGGGCGAGTATCTGCCAGACCACGCCCACTTCCCTCCCCTCCGGCAGCAGCACCATGGAAAAAGGATCAAGCCTTATGGCGAGGCGCCAGCACAGGCAGGCGAGCTCCATCCCCCCCTCCTCGGTGAGCTCCGCCCCGAGCGCGGCGAGACGCTCGGGGTCGAAGCCCCGGCGCAACTGCTCGATTGCGAGCTCCAGAGCGCCTTCGTAACGCTCCTTGTCAGAGCGCGGGGGGAGAATATTCATCTTCCCGAATCCTGCCAGGTCGTCAGTCTGGCCTCAGGCAAGAACCACCTCCAGCCATGGGGAGATCGCGTCCCCCGATCCCATCCAGCCGTCACCGACAGATGCCGCAGCGAGACGCCGGGAGTTACCTGCTCCTGAGGTAGGCAGAGACGTAGTCATCGCAGTAGATTTGCTTTTCCATCAGCAGTTCCGCCGTGATCGCCGCCTCCATCAGGTCGCGGTCAGTCGCGTCCATTATGGCCCCGTCCAGGCCGGCTGAGATCGCCATTGCGAGGAAGATGCGGTTGATCAGGTGCGTCTCGCGACAGCTCTGGCTCACGTTGGAAAGGCCGATGAGGAACTTCGGCGGCGGATCGCTCAGGAGCTTCAACTGCCGGATGGCCTCCATCACGTGCTCGGGGCCTTTGGGCGCGACGTTCACCGGCAGAATGACAGGATCAATGTAGAGGTCGGGAATGCCCATCCCGGCCTCCATCGCCTTGGTGACGATGGTGGCGCCCATGGCAACCCTGCCGTCCACGTCGGCGGGCACGCCCCTGGCGTCAATGGTGAGAGCGATGAGCCGGGAGTTCGTTTCCACGGCGAGCGCGGTGTATTTCTCCAGCTCCTCCTCGGTGGCCTTCGTGGAGTTGATGAGGCGCGGGTTCTCGCACGCCCTCAGGGCCTCCTGCATCACGTCGAACTTCGGGGTGTCAATGCACAGGGTCTTGTCCGTGACCTCCTGGACGGTTTCGATCAGCCAGAGCATGTTGTCCGTGGCCTTGCCCCTGGTAGGGCCGACATTGATGTCGAGGGCGTCGGCGCCGGCCTCGATCTGCCTCTCGGCCACCTGATGGATGATCGCCTTGTCCTTGTTCTCGATGGCCCTCCTGACGTTCCTGAACATCCCGTTTATACGCTCGCCGATCACAAGCATTCCACGCCCTCCTTCACTGTGCTTTGGGCCAGATACGGTCCAGGGCCTCTCTGAGCTGTGCGAGCGCCTCCGGGTTGCGCAGCACGAACAGCTCGCCCCCGGCATCGAGCAGACCGAGCGCCGTCGCCGCCTCCCAGAGGGGGGCTCTTGCCCGGACCGAACCCCAGCTCGGCTCCTCCTCCTCGGGGGTCTTTGCCTCCTTCACGCGGCAGGTCTCCTCGCCGACGGTGAGCACGAAAGGCTGCTGGAGCAACTTATCGCCTGACAACCCCGCCAGGCGGGCACGCTCCATTACGGAGTAAATGTAGATCATCCCGAAGCCGAGCGCCCCGGTGGTGGGATACATCACGATGTCCTCCACGGACACCCCCACGTCCTCGAGCAGGATGTTGACCTGCTTGCTGAGGTTGATGTCGCAAGGGGCCTCGCCGATGATCTTGTGGCCGTCGGCCAGGCAGGCCGCTGCCAGGGTCCGATAATCCTTCTCCTTCGCCGTCCCCATGAGGCAGTTCTCGCCGCTGGCCACCTGCGCGCACCTCGGCAGCACGACGTTGTCCACCTCCGGGTCATCCACCCCCCAGATAATGAGGGGCAGGCCGCAGTTCTCCAGCACCCTCTTGACGTCGTCGGCGCACTGGTCGGCCGAACGCCCTCCCTCATCGGGGTGGGCGGCGCGCAGGCGCAGGCAGACCATGTCCGCGCCCCACTCCTCGCACTTCGCGGCCCATTTGCCGACGTCCTGCGACAGGCCTTCGAGGTGTCTTTTCACCTCGGGCGGCCACCCCTCCACTCCCGCGTTGGAGACCTCCATCGCAATGGCCGGCGGGTTCGGGAACTCGGCCTCGAACCCCGCCAGGGGCAGTCCGGTGTCGCCCCCGATCGTAACGGTGCGCGAGCGCGTGCCGCCCTCACCGGAGGTCGCTCCGATGGTGACCTCGTTGATCGCCGCGCTAAAACTTTCCTTGACCGATGGCACAGGCATCTCTCATCTCCTATCACTCGATGCGCCGCTGCGAAGGCCGCCATTGCCGGATACAGAAGGGAACTTCTCCGCATCCGTGTGGGGCAGGAAACAGGCTGCAACGAACTCGTCCATGTAATCGGGATGGGTGGAGAGTTCCAGGTAAGTCATCCGCCGCGCTATGGCCTCCACCGCCGCGTAGCTGTCTTCGCTTGAGGCCACCATCATGGCGCCTTCCAGGGACGTATTGCCCACGAACTCGATCCTGTCCCGCTCCACATCCGGCAGCAGGCCGATCCTGACGGCATTCTCCACGTTGATCTTGTCGCCGAATCCGCCGGCGAGCATGATATTCTCGATGGCCGACCAATCAAGCTCCAGGCTTTCCAGCAGGACTGTGGCCGCCGCGTATATGGCGCCCTTGGCGCGCACGAGGTTCTCAACGTCGCCCTGAGTCAGCACGATGTCCTTGCCGCCGGATGCCTCCTCGCCGGGCACCAGGAGGTATTCCAGGCGCGCGCCACCTTCAGCGGGGTGCAGGCGATCCGACGAGCCCTCCTGGAACCTGCCGGTCCTGTCAACCACGCCCTGTTCGAGAAGCACCGCGAGCAGGTCTATGTAGCCGCTTCCGCAGATGCCGAGGGGAGGCTCACCGTCAATGGTCCGCCAGCGCACACCGTCCTCGTACCACACCCCGTCAATGGCTCCCGGCATCGCCCGGGTGCCCGAGGCGCTCCCCTCCCCCTCGAATGCCGGCCCGGCCGACGCGCTGCAACACATCATGAACTCGCTGGAGCCGATTACTATCTCCCCATTGGTTCCGAGGTCCACGAGCATGCGCAGGCCAGCCTCCTCCGAGAGGCCGGTGGCGAGGACGCCCGCCGTGATGTCCCCACCCACGTAGGAGCTCACCGAGGGAAGGCAGAACAGCCGGCCCTGCGGGTTGACCTCCAGGCCTACGTCGGCTGCGGGGATGGGCGGAAGGTGATAGCTGCACCCCACGTATGGCTCCCGCCGGATCCAGATGGGATGGAGCCCCAGCAGCAGATGGATCATCGTGGTGTTGCCGCTGGCAACAACGGCGCAGACGTCTTCCCGCGCCAGTCCCGAGGCCCTCACCAGCGCGGCGAGCAGCCGGTTCACGTCCCCGACCACGAGGCTCTGCATCCGCTCCAGACCTCCCTCATCGCCCTGGCAGTGAATGATGCGGGTGATGACGTCCGGCCCGTAGGAGATCTGGCTGTTGTAGCAAGAAGCCTGCCACTTGCTTCCCGGTGCAAGCAGGCGGGCCTTCAGGGCAGTCGTGCCGACGTCCACGACGAGCACGCAAGGGCGCACGCTCCTGCCGTTGCCGACGTTCAGGACGCTCCCGCCGGTGGGGGTCACCGTCACGGTGACCTGCGGTTTCCACCCGACCTCCCGCAGCACGCATGGCAGGCCCCTGAGCACGCCCACGGGCACCTCGTAGTGGCCCTTGCGCCACTGCCGCAGGCCCCGCAGGAGCCGGTCGTGGTCCGCAACGTTGTCTTCGAGGCTGGGCGGAGGCAGTTCGAGGCCGATCCTCTTGAGGAGCGATTCGGGCGGCGGGGAATCCTCCGGCAGCGCTTCCACCTCGCGAGTGGTCACCTCCTCGGCGACCTCGCGGCTGGCCTCCGGCACGAAGACGCCGACGTCAGACTCCAGCACGAGGGACCTGCACGCCAGGTCCTCCCCTTCCTCCAGGTCGAAACGCGTGCTCAGCCGGGTGAGCTCTCCGCTCTCGACGTGCACGATACAGCGCCCGCACGCACCGCGGCCGCCGCAGTCGCTGCGGACGCGTACCCCTGCCCTCGTGGCCGCCTCCAGCAAGCTCGTGCCGGGGGGGACCTCGACGCTGGCATCGCCTGGCCGGAAACTTACGCGCGGCATCTCACCCCACCAGTTTGCGCCATTCGTTCTTCAGGAAGCTGGGGATATCGGTGGCATCCTTCGGCCCCACTATCACGGAGCAGCCCAGTTCCTCTTCCAGTTCCCCGCTGATGACGGCCACCAGGCCGGGGATGACGGGACGGCGATAGGCCTCGTCGAGTTTTTCGAGGGCCCCCGTGCTCTGCGCCGCTTTCTTGATCTGCTCCGGGCCGAACTTGTCGGCCGCCCAGGCGGTGAGCACGCTCGTGCCCTCGGTGTCCACGGCGAGCAGCCGCGCCGGAACCCGACTCGCCTCCACCTCCCCCTGGACGCTGAAGTAAGTCAGGGAGAAGTTGGTGGTGATCAGCAGCGGCGCCTTGTCGTCCGGCTCGCCCACTTCATAGAGCTTCGGCTCAACCTGCACCGGCGTCTGCGGGTCTATGTAAATGCTCTGGCGCATGGTCAGAACCGGCAGCACGTACTCCGGGCTGTCCTCGTCCATCACCACGATGCCCGCATACTTGGACACATAGTGACACGCCTCGAGCGAAAGCTGATTAGGATCCTGCGCCGACGCGCAGCCAAGCGCGGGCAGAGCCAGGGGGCGATGATTGGCACGCAGGGCTGAGCTCCGCGAGAGCTTGAGGTAGTCCTGCGCGTCCGCCGGGTCCACGTCGCTCTGACGTAGGTCAATCGCCTCCACAGCGCCCGG
>JAUWZH010000194.1 GCA_030615435.1 Candidatus Brocadiaceae bacterium
GGTTCGAGTCCTGCCGGGCGTACCATTTCCGCTCTGCCGGAGCGGAAATGGTAGAGCAGGCGAGCAGTGGAAAGTAGAACAGTAGAGAACGGCGAAACGGCTCACCTGCTCAACTGTTCGCCTGTTCAGAGCCCTCGCCAACGGTATGGCGATGTCGGGCTGTTGGCAACCTGAGTTCGGCCTTGCTCTGAAGCCACGTCGGCAGGCCGCGATGCGCATGCAAAAGAGGGCCAGGGCGTGCCAGAACGCATCCCCTTCGGCCAGGAGAGCCTTGTCAACCCGGCGCGGCACGAGCGCTGCTGCAAGTCCCGAGGGGCGAGGTACCCCGAGCAGTTCCTGTGCCTCGCCGACCGGGGGCGGATCCTCGTGGGGTCGCACCGGAGCGCAACGGGAACGAACACGACGGCGATCTGCGCCCTTCCATCGCATTTGACCTTCCATCCGGGACCGGGGCGCTGTAAAATGGGCGCCGTGCGGCGTCCATTCCGGGCAATTCGAACCTCTTACGGAGATGGTCATGCGAGCATCGTTCGACGCGGTTATCTTCGACCTGGACGACACGTTGTTCGACTGCACCGGCTCCCTTGTGGAGGCCTCCCGCCGGCGGGCCGCGGAGTCACTGGTGAAGGCGGGGCTGCCAATGTCCGTGGAGGAAGCCTTCAGCCTTCAGCGAGAACTCGCGGAGATACACGGCCCACACTTCCTGGTCTTTGACGAAATCGGGCGGCGCTACAACCTGGACGCAGATGCGCTCGAGGCCGCCTACAAGGCTTACAACAGCGACGAGGTGGGTGACGATATCACTCCTTTTCCGGACGTTGTCCCGACGCTGCAGATGCTGCGCCGGCAGGGAATCCTGTGTTTCCTGCTCACGGTGGGTCCTCATCGCAGGCAACAGGCGAAGATCCGGAAGCTGGGCCTGGCTGACCGGTTCGACGACGTTCTGGTAAGCGACCTCGACCGGGGCGCCTTGATGAGCGAGTGCGTGCGCTATCTGCTGAACAAATACAGGCTCAGCCCCGCCGAAGTGCTCATCGTCGGCGATCGGCCCGGCGAGGAAATCCGAATCGGCAACGAACTCGGCATGGTCACGGCGCAGATCCTGCGCGGCAGGTTCAGCGTCGCCGAACCGCGGGACCAGTTCGAAGTGCCGCACTATCGCATAAACCACCTCTTTCAGGTGCCGGCGATCCTGCGCCTGGCGGAGATGGGAAAGATGCCCGAAAGCCTGCGGATCGTGACCATCGGCGGGGGCACGGGGATGCCCATTGTCCTGGAAGGTTGCAAGGCCTACAGCCGGAACCTGACCGCCGTGGTCGCCGTGACGGACAGCGGACGCTCATCGGGACGGCTGCGCGAGGAGCTCGGCATGCTGGCTCCCGGAGACGTGCGCAACTGCCTGGTGGCCCTGAGTGAGCCGGGCGAGAAGGAACGCCGCCTCAACGAGCTGTTCCAGTACCGCTTTCGCAACGGCTCCTTGCAAGGGATGAGTGTGGGCAACCTCATCATTGCGGCGATGACGGACATGACCGGCAGCTTCGAGAAAGGCATCAAAGTCATAAGCAGTCTGCTCAACATCCAGGGCAAGGTCCTTCCCCCTACGGTGACGGACTGCCACATCTGTGCGGAACTGGAAGACGGAACTGTGGTCGAAGGGGAGGTCAACGTCCGTGCGCCGGGCAAACCGAGGATCAAGCGGGTCTTCCTGAAGCCTCCTAAGCCCGAAGCGCTCGACGAGACCGTGGAGGAAATCACAAACGCGGACATCATCGTGCTCGGCCCGGGGAGCCTTTTCACGAGCGTTCTGCCCAACGTCCTGGTCCCCGGCGTTCGCGAAGCCATCGTCCGTTCCCGCGCCGCCAAGTACTACGTCTGCAACATCATGACCCAGTCGGGCCAGACCGACGGTTTCAGCGCCTCCGAGCATTACAAGACCCTGGCACGGCATCTGGGCGAGAATGTGGTGGATTGCATGGTGCTTAACTGCGCAAGCCCCGAGCCACACATCATGCAGCGATACAGGAAGGAAGGAGCCGAGCTCGTGGCCGCCGACCCCGCCCTGGAGGAGCTGGACGTGAGGGTCGTGCAGGGCGATCTCATCGAGGAGAAACGCGCGCCGCAGGTGCTCTGGGAGAAACAGTACCTGCAACGCCACCACCCCCAGAAGCTCGGGGATACCCTCTGTCGTCTCTACGCGGACATGGAGCTGTTTCTGCCCTGATCCGCTCCGCCCCCGTGCGTTGCCCGCCAGATCTGTTGCCGCATCCGCTCGGCGGCGGACCGCACCGCCTCCTGCCAACGCTCGAGGCCGAACTCCTCGGCGTAAGGCCCGCGCCGGAAAGCGTAAATGATATCACGTGAGGAACTCACCACGGCCCCCCGTCCGTGCCGGTCGAAAGCCCCCAGGACGTCCCGCACACCTCCCCCCTGCGCCCCGAAGCCCGGGATCAGGAACAACGAGTGCGGCATGATCCGACGCAGCGCCGCGAGTTCCTCCGGGAAGGTGGCCCCGGCCACGGCCCCTAACAGGCTATAGCGGCTGCTTCCCACGTAAGGACGGCCCCACTGCTCCACCAGCGCCCCGATGCGCTCATAAAGCGGCCGCCCGCCACAGGGCAGGTCCTGGATTTCCTTCGAGGAAGGATTGCTGGTCCTCACAAGCGCAAACACGCCGCATCCGGATCGTTCGGCGCGCTTCAGGAAGGGCCGCACGCCGTCGGAACCGAACAGAGGGTTGACCGTGAGGGCATCCGCGCGGAACTCCCCGGCGCCCTGCCAGTTGCCGGCCGCCGGACCCGACAGGTGGGCCTCGGCGTAAGCCTCGGCGGTGCTGCCGATGTCGTTTCGCTTCACGTCCGCAATGACGAGCAAACCCCTGGTGTGTGCCTCACGGATCGTTTGCGCATAGGCGCGCAGACCCTCGCAGCCGAAGCGCTCGTAAAAAGCGATCTGCGGCTTAACCGCCACGGCAGCGCCGCAGACCGCATCCAGAACGTCCCGGTTGAAGCGCAGGATGGCGGAAGCAGCCGCCGCCGCCGTGCGGCCGTGCTCCTCGACAGCTTCCTGGAGGAGCTGCTCAGGCAGCTCTGAGATCCTCGGATCAAGGCCGACTACAACCTGGCTCTGTTTCTGCTCCGCCGCCTCCAGACGTCTGTCGGCACAGTGTTCCCGGTTCATTTTCTGTCGCGCACTCCGAGGAGATTCCCCCCCCTACGCTTTTCGCACCTGGTTCGACCGGACGAACCTAGCTCCGGCCTGCTGCATCTGCTGGCTCGCCTGAGCAACGTCGCCGGGCGTGACATCTATGCCACGGATGCCGTCCTCGATCACGAAGACCTCGAACCCGTTTTCCCGTCCGTCCAGCACCGTCGCCTTCACGCAGTAGTCGGTGGCCAGCCCGCCGATCCAGAGCCGCCGGATGCCATGTTTCTTCAGCAGGGCGAGGAGCTCCGGGGAGTCGAACCCCGAGTATGCCTCCCTCGTGGCGTCGGTCCCCTTGGCGATGAGGTGCTCGATGCGCGCGCCCTCCAGGTCCGGATGCAGCTCGGCGCCGGGCGTGTTCCGGACGCAGTGAGGGGGCCACGGCCCGCCCTGCGGCTCGAACGAGCAGTGATCGGGCGGATGCCAGTCGCGCGTGGCGAGCTTCAGCAGGCCCGCCGCACGCAGCCACTCGTTCAGGACCGGCACAACGTCGTCCCCGTCCGGCACGGCGAGCACCCCGCCCGGGCAGAAGTCCCGCTGCACGTCAACCACTATCAGCGCGTCCGTGCCGGCGTTGACCTGATGGGACTCGATCACGTCGAAATCTCTTCTCAAGAGGGCCTTATTGTGCACAATCGCCCCTCAAACTTCAATGGCTGCTCGGCTCGTTGCCCTTCGCCGCCTTCAGCCTCTCGCTGACGGCGGCAAACCGTCCCCGTGGAGAAACAGGATGGAGGAGGCGACATTGACGGCGCTCGGCCCCCCGCATAGAATACCAGTGAAAAGATCGTGCCGCATTGCCCCGGAGAACTGAAGATGCCACTGGTGGAATGCCGACTGGCAAAGGTAGTCATGAGCGAGAACCACGAGCGCCAGGCCGTCGTGCTCGAAGAGAAAGACGGCTCCCGCCGCTTCCCGATACTGATCGGGTTCTTTGAGGTCCTGGCCATTCACCGCTTCGTCAACAACGAAGTCCCCCCTCGCCCCCTCACCCACGAGCTGATCGGCAACATCTGCCGCGGCCTCGGCGTTACCATCGAAAGGGTGGTGATCAACGACCTGCGGGAGATGACCTTTTTCGCCCGCCTCGTGCTGAAGCAGAACGGCAAGACGTTCGACGTGGATAGCCGCCCCAGCGATGCCATCGCCCTGGCCGTTCAGATGGACGCGCCCATCTTCGTCGAAGAAGAAGTGATCCAGAAGGCCTCTCAGGACTTTGAGTAGGGCGCGACAGACGACTGGCGCCCTTCGGGGTCGCTCGTCTCGGCAGGGAGCGGTGCAATGGGCAGGTAGAGGCGGAAGGTAGTGCCCTCCCCCACCGTGCTCTCCAGTGCGATGCTGCCCCCCTGCCGCTCGACGAGGGCCCGAACCAGGCTCAGCCCCAGCCCCATGCGTCCCTCTTCCTTCGTGCTGAAGCATGGCTCGAAGAGCCTGTCCTTCAGCTCATCGGGAATGCCCACCCCGGTGTCCTGCACACTGAGGGCGCACTGTGCGCCCCTCTTGCTCAGCGACACCGAAAGGGTCCCCCCGTCCGGCATTGCCTCCAGGGCGTTGGTCATCAGGTTCATGACGATCTGGCGGACATGCTCCTCCTGTGCGCGCACGAAGATCCCTTCGGCGAGGTTCAGATTCAGCGTGTAATTCCCACCGGCGGGTTCAGGCAGGAGCACTTCCGCCACTTCCCGCACGACCTGCCCCACGTCCACGGGTGCGGCCAGGCCCGGAAAGCCCACTTGAGCGAACTGAGACATCCCCTCCACCATCTTGCGCCCCAGCTCCACAGCTTCCATTGCGACCTCCACATCGCGATCCTGCCCACGCTGCTCCCCGTGCAAACTGATCCGTTCCAGACAACCCTGGATTGCCCACAACAGGTTCTTGAAACTGTGGGCAATGCCCGCCGCCATCTGGCTGAGGGCGGTGACTTTCTCCCCTTCCTCCCACAGGCCCCCCGTCCTGGCCCCGGCCGAAATCAGTTTCGCATTGTAGAAGGCGGCGCCGGCATAGGCGGACAGCAGCGTCAGGATATTCAGGTCGGCCTCGGTAAA
>JAUWZH010000021.1 GCA_030615435.1 Candidatus Brocadiaceae bacterium
CCGGGCGAGGAGATCGTCATCTCCATCCACTACGTGCAGCCGCTGAGGTACGACGCCGGCACCTACCGCTACCACTTCCCGATGGTCGTGGGCCCGCGCTTCATCCCCGGCACCCCCACCGGCAAGGAGGGAACCGGCTGGGCCCCCGACACTGACCTGGTGCCCGACGCCTCGCGCATCACCCCGCCCGTGCTCAAGCCCGGCTTCCGCACCGGGCACGACATCAGCCTCCAGGTAAACCTCAAGGCCGGCATGTCCATCGAAGACCTGCGCTGCAAGAGCCACGAAGTGGACATCGCCCGGCTCGGGGAAGGCGAGGTCCGGCTCACGCTGAAACAGGGCGACTCCATCCCCAACAAGGACTTCATGCTCTCCTGGCGGGTGGCGGGCGAGCGGCCGCGCTCGGCCCTGCTGGCCCACCGCACCCAGGGCGGCGGCTACTTCATGCTCATGCTCCAGCCCTCCGTTGAGAACGTCACCAAGGAGTACGAGGCGAAGGAGCTGTTCTTCGTGCTCGATTGCAGCGGCTCGATGAGGGGCTATCCCATCGAGAAAAGCAAGCAGGCGATGGTGCACTGCATCCGCGGGATCGGCCCGGCGGACACCTTCCAGATAATCCGCTTCTCGTCGAGCGCCAGCCAGTTCTCGCCCAAACCCATCCCCAGCACCTTCGAGAACAAGCGCAAGGCGCTCGAGTACGTGGACGCGCTCTCCGGCAGCGGCAGGACGAGGATGATCGAGGGCATCAAGGCCGCCCTCGACTACCCGCGCGACCCGGAGCGGCAGCGCTACGTGTTCTTCCTGACCGACGGCAAAATCGGCAACGAGGACCAGATCTTCAAGGCCATCGAGGAGAAGCTCGGCGGGGCGCGCATATTCGCCTTCGGCATCGGCTCCTCGACCAACCGGCATCTGATCGAGGGCATGGCCAGGACGGGCAAGGGCGTCTCGCGGTTCGTGCGGCAGGACGAAGACCCGACCGCCGTGATCACCGAACTGTTCGCGCGCCTCTCGCGGCCCTACCTCACCGACGTCAAGGTCGAGTGCGAGGGGGTGAAGGTATCGGAGCTCTACCCCGAGCCGCTGCCCGACCTGCTCCAGGCACAGCCCCTTCTGGTCTTCGGCACCTACGAGGGAGGCGGCCCGGCGACGGTGACCCTGAGGGGCAACCTGAAAGGAGAGTCCTACGAGGAAAAGCTCCAGGTCAACTTCCCCGAATGGGAGCCCGCCAACGGGTGCCTCGCGTCCACCTGGGCAAGGCAGAAGATACAGCAGATGACCTTCGACCAGCTCGGCCGGGGCGAGGACCTCAGCAAGCAGATCACGGAGCTTGCCCTGGAGTTCCACCTGATGAGCCGCTACACGAGCTTCGTGGCGGTGGATGAGGAGATACCAGAGGGCTCGGCCAGCACGCTGCCGCGCACGGTGACCGTGCCGGTGCCGATGCCCGAAGGGGTGTCCTTCGAGGGCGTGTTCGGCCCGCCGGGACTCTACCCCGGCCGGATCGTCGCGAGACTCGAAGGGGAATACCTTAAAGAGGATACGGTCGGCCGGCGAGGCGCCGGAACGATAGATAGCCTGTCGAGGCGGGCTGCGGGGCGCGCCGGGGGCGCCGCGCTCGGGTTGATAAATGCCCAGGCCGGTCGCCGAAGAGAGGAGGCCCCTCCGCCCGGGGCCATTGCCAAAGAGTACAAGACTGCCATTCCGCACGCCAGTCTCAGGGCGTTGCCGGAACCGGGCGAGCGACTGTACGTGGCGGGCTATGTTCCGGACAAGCTACAGAAGGAGCTGGAGGAACTCGCCAACGAGGACGGGGACCTCTACGACGCTTTCGCACGCGCCTACCGCCGCGGAGACGAAAAGGCGAGCAACGAGGCGCTGGCGAAGCTGCTCGCCTCCGACGAGAAGGGCGCCCTCCGGGCGGCCGTCGCCCTCTGCGAGCAGATGTCCCTGCGCGGGCAGAAACTCAGCGAGCCCAATCGGAAAGCAACCGCATCCATGAGCTTGATCAGCGAGTCGCAGAGGGCCTCCGCCGGCCGCCAGATGATGCTGCTCACGACCGAGAAGCCCGGTGAGCGCCTGCTCGGCCTCGTCGTCGGGGATCGGGACGCCCGCACGCGCCTGCTGGTCGCCTGGGCCTTCGTAAAGGACGCCGAACTCGAGGCTCCGAAGGTGCTGGCGCGCCTGCTCGGGGACGAGGACCCTTCGGTGCTCGCCCTCGCGGTGAAGGTGGCCGGGCAGCTCCGCAAGGACCCGGCCCACGCCGCGCGGCTCGCCGAAATCCTGCTGGAGGCCGACCCGGAGAAGGCCGGCGGGGCAGTGCTGGAGGCCGCCATCGGCCTCGCCGCCATCGCGAAGGAGCACGAGGAGGCCCGCCCCGCGGCACACGCGGCGCTGCTGAAGGCGCTGGACCGCGAATACCCTGAGAAGCTCGCGCCGGCCGTCCTGGTGGCGTGCCTCAAGGGCCTGGAAGGTTACCGAGAGAAGGACGGCCTCGATGCATTCCGGAGGCTGATGGGGAAAGGGCACGCGCTGCCGGTGCGAATAGTCGCCACCGAGCGCGCCCTCCCCCGGGGCGTCTTCGAGGTCTACGAGGACGTCCTCGAAGATGAGGAGCTGAGCAAGCAGCCGGAGCTCATGACGAAGGTGCTTCAGGCCGTCCGCCGTCAAACCAGGGTCATTTCCTACATCGGGCCGCACGAGAAGCACGCCGGCTCGGCCCACGCGCTGCTGAAATCCGACCGCTACAATGGGAGGCGATTCGGACTGGTGCGGGTGGCGCTGGTTGAGAACGTGTTCCTGCGTCCGACCGACGAGCACATCGAGTACCTCACGGGGCTGCTCCGCACCGACCGGGACTGGCGCGTGCGGCGGGCTGTTCTGGCCGGCCTCGCGCGCCGGGGCGGGGCGGACTACAGCAAGGCCGTCGAGCTTGCCCTTGAGGACCCGCATCCGGTCATCAAGCAGCTCGCCCTCACGGGGCTCGTCGCGCTCAAGGCACCCGAGGAAAAGCGGGCGCAGTATCTGTCCAAACTCGCCGCGCTGCCCACGGCGGCAACCTGCGGGGCGATACTGAGGGCGGAAGGCGTCTCGCCCGACCTCGTCATGCGGCCGGCGGACGAGATACGCAGGGCGCTGACAAAGTGAAAGAAAGCCCCGCCAGGGGGCAGCGGGGCTACAAATTGCGTCTCACGAAGAGAGGGCGGCCCGGCATCCGAAGCACGCCGGGCCGCCCACAATTCAAGACCTGAAGGGGGGGTTAGTCGGCCTTGATCTCGATCCTCCTGCCACGGGCCTCCTCGGTCTTCGGCAGCCTGAGCGAGAGCAGGCCGTCCTTGAAGCTCGCCTCGACGGCCTTCTCATCCACGCTCGCCGGGAGCGGGATCGTTCGGGTGAACGAGCCGTAGAAGCGCTCCAGGCGCAGGAAGTTCTCCTTCTCTTCCCTCTCCTCTTCCTTCCTCTCGCCGCTGATGGTCAGATATCCCCGCTCGATGGAGACCTCGATGTCGTCCTTGCCCAGGCCGGGCAGTTCGACCGAGACCCTGTACTCCTCATCGGTCTCCGAGACGTCCACGGCGGGTTTGTGTGGCAGTCGGGGCCAGGGCACGAGTCCCTGGCGGCCGAAGAAATCCTCGAACATCTCCCGGAAGAGGTCCCTGACCTCCTCGTGGGCGGGAAAACCGAATCTTTCCACTCCGCGCCTTCTTCTCCACAACGGCACCAGGCCCCTGATCGTCATGTTCACTCACCTCCTATCGGTCTGCGAAACGCAACCTCACGGGGCTGCGTCACTTGCCCTTGATCTCGATTCGGCGGGGCTGGTAACGCTCCGCCATCGGGATGACGAGGCGAAGCACGCCGTCTTTCATCGTCGCCTCGATTCCCTCGGGGTCCAGACCTTCGCCGACGCTGAAGCAGCGGTGGAAGCTGCCGAGCTCGAACTCCTGCCTCTGGAGCTTCATTCCCACCGTGCGGGACTCACCGAGGCGAGCATCAATGGACAACACGCCCTTTTCCAGGACCACCTCCACGTCGTCCCTGGAAACGCCCGGCATGTCGGCGAGGATAGCGACCGAATCGGCTTTCTCGATGATGTCCACCGCCGGCGAGTAGGTCGGTTCGGACTCCACTGGTTCCGGCACAACCGTTTCCCTTTCGGGTTTCGATACGCGGGTCTCGTCGGACATTCTACCTCACCTCCTTTTCCTCTCACGGCTCAGGTGCGGGCTTTCCGCCGAGGTGCCTCAGCCCTTGATCTCGATCCTCCTCGGCCTGCTCTCCTCGCTGCGCGGCAGTTCGATGCTCAGCAGACCGTTGCTATAGCTCGCCTCCACCCTGTCGGCATCCACTGCGAAGGGCAGCGAGAGGCTGCGCGTGAACGGTCCGTGGTCGCGCTCGTGCCGGCGGTAGCGCTCGCCCTCCTGTAGCTTCTCAGGCTCGCGGGAACCCCGGATGGTCAGCACGTCGTTCTCCACCGAGATGTCCAACTCGTCGGGGTTGATGCCGGGGACCGCGGCCGTCACGACGGCCTTCTCGCCGGTGGTGGAGACGTTCAAAGGTGGAAACGTCCCGCCCAGAGCGGTGCCGCTCAGCTCGCCGAGCAGGCGATTGACGCGCCGACGCATCCGGCTCAGGTCGCGCCACGGGTCCCAGTCCATCGTCTCGAATTCCCAGATTGTCATGGTCAAGAACCTCCTTTCACGATCCGAACCCGGCTTTTCGCCATCCTGACTTCTCACCCTTCAATTTAGCAAACCCCGTACCAGAGCGCGGAACAGCCGTGCTCACTTTCCGCAAGCCCGTGGAGCTGCTGCATCTACGCATTGCCGAGGGTCCAGAGGTGACCGCAGGGAATCGGCCGGCCTGCCATTGTGGCAGCCGAATGGGTTCAGGTTACTTGACGCGGAGTGGCTGCACTTCGGAGGCCCCGTTGCCCGTTGCCGGCGGCTCCTGCCGGCCCTTTGCGCTTGATAGCACCAGGCCTGTGCGCTATCATTCCGGCCACACGCGCAGCGCCCGTAGCTCAACTGGACAGAGCATCGGACTTCGGATCCGAGGGTTGGGGGTTCGACTCCCTCCGGGCGTGCCACCATCCCTGCCCCGGTTGCCTCACCCGATCGGTTCGACCTGCCGACCGTCCACCTCAAGCGGCACGGACCGGCCGATGAACTCCACGTTGAGGAAGACGCGGAACCCACGGCGGACCCTGGCGATAACCCCGACGATGCCCCGGAACGGCCCCGCTTTGACCTGGACCCTCTGGCCAACCTTCAGATAGGGGAGAGTGTCGAGTTCCCGGGAGACCGAAAGCGCCTTCGCGATCTGGCGCAGCTCTTCGACGAGCCCTTCGGGGTTGTAAACGTGAAGGAGGCTCAGCAGGTTCTCCTCCCTGCTGAGCCGATACCCCTGCTCGGGGTCGGCGCGGCAGAACAGGTAGCCGCTGAACAGAGGCAGCCATCGCTCCTTGCGCCCGCTGTGGTAGTGATGCACGCTGAGTTTCAGCGGCAGGTAGCAAGGGATCTTCTCTTGCTCGCAGAGCCTGGCCAGCGACTTCTCGTGGCGCGGCCGGGTATACAGACACCACCACTGCACATCGGACCCTTGCGGTGGCACCACCAGCAACTCATCGGCCGCATCCGTCCCATCTGTCGGTTCAACAGAACGCATCGTCCCGCCCCCGACGTGCAACGGGCAACTCAACGCTCAGTGCGCCCTCCTCCAGTGCGGCCTTATTACCTTTTCCCGCAGGAGTATCCCGAAGCTCACGACGACCACGGCGATCACCACGCCCACGGTGTTGGCCAGCAGGTCGTGCGAGGCGAATCCGCGGCCGGCGAAGGGCTGCAAGACCTCAACCACGCCCCCGAAAAGGATCGGCAACAGCACCATGGGGCCCACGCGGCTGGTAAGCGGACGCTCCTTCAAGGTCAAAAACACAAGTGTGCTCAGCACACCGTACGCGACGAGGTGCGCCAGGAAGACCCGGCCGTTCAAGGTGAAGGCGCGGGCCGCCCGGGAGCCCTGCGGCAGAAAACTCGCCACCACGATCAGCAGCGTCCAGAAACCCAGAAAAACGGCGCGCGGCACGGCGCCCAGAACCTTCCATGCCCCCCTCGCCCTAAGCATCACGCCGACTCTCGCAATAGCACTGAGGAAACGCCTCTTTCACCTCTCAAGACTCAGCCCCCGTCTTCGCGCGCTGCCCCCGGGTTCTACTCGGCGCTCTGCGCCCTTTCGCCCTCCTCTTCCGGGCTGTAATAACGATAGTACCTGTGGTAGTAGCCGTAGTAACGCGAGCCGTAGCCGTAGTAACCCTGTTTGCGGATGTCGAAGTTGTTGAGCACGGCGCCCCCGACCCGCGCCTGGACGCCGCGCAGCTTGTCCACGGACCTCTGCACCACGTCCCGCGAAACTGCACCGGCTCGGATGACGAGCAGCGCCGTGGCACCCATGGACTTCACGAGCAGCGTGGGGTCTGAAAGCGTCAACGGCGGCGTGTCGAAGAGCACATAGTCGAACTCCTCGCCGCGCTGCACCAGCTCGCCGAACCGTTCCGAGGTCGTGCCGATGAGCTCGGCTGGCTTCTGCACGGAAGAGCCGCAGGTGATGATCTGGAGGTTCTCGACCTCACTCGGGCGAACGATCTTCTCCAGGCTCGCTTTGCCGGAAAGGAACTCACTGAGGCCCGGCTTCTTCTCCATCTCGAAGACCTTGTGCACGGCGGGCTTGCGCATGTCCCCGTCCACGAGCAGCACGCGCTTTCCCGCCTGTGCGAGCATCACGGCAAGGTTCACGGCGACGGTGGTCTTCCCCTCGCGGGGAGTGGCGCTGGTAACGACCAGGAACCGCGTGTCCTGGAAGGTCGGCGAGAACAACACGCTCGCGCGCAGCGTGCGGAAGTTCTCGGTAAGCTGGGCGCCCGGGTGCTCAGTTGCGGCGAGCACCGGCGCATTCTTGTCCTTCCCCTTGAAGCCGGCATGCATCAGCACGGCGAGCTGGTCGAGGTCCAGGCTCCGCTCCACGTCCCGGGGCGTGGCGAGCGTGGTGTCCATGTAGTCCAGGAACAGGGCGAGCCCTACCCCGGCCACCAGCCCCAGGAACAAGGCGAGTGCCATCGTGCGGAGGCCGTGGGTTGGGGCGCGGCTGACCTCGGGTTCAGTTGTGAGGTGGTTTATGTTCACGGACTTGATGCTGGCGGCGAGGTCGGCCTCTGTGGCCTCGGTGATGATAATATCAAGCACACGCACCTTGGCTTCCGCCTTGCGCTTCAGGGCGTTGTATTTGACGAGCTTGAGGTTGATCTGGGCGGCCCTTTTCTCCGCCCTCTCGATTTCCCGGGCCAGCGTCTCCTCCTCGGCCTGGACCGCGCCGAGCCTCTGGTGGATGGCCTCGACGGCCTCCTCGGCCTGCTTATGGATGTCCTCGCCGATGAGCGCAAGCGCGCGCTCCCCCTCCCGCATCGCGGGATGCTTCGGCCCATAGCGCATGCCGTTGAGGTCGAGCTGCCGGCGAACTTCATCGCGCTTCCGCAGGAGCTGCTCGATCCCCGGATCCTCGAGCAGGGACAGGTTCGCGGGAACGGGGTTGACCTTGTCCTCAAGTTCCTTCAGCATCTCCAGGCGGCTGGCGAGCTCGATGCGCCTGACCCGCACCTCCGCCTGACGCCCATGGAGCGTCTCAATGGTCCTCTGGAGGGCTGAGACGCCCTCTGTCATCTCCCCCTCCTCCTCCCTCTCCATGTTCGTGTAAAAAGAAATCAGTTCCTTCTCCGACTCGGTGACCTTCGTCTCGAATCCGTCCGTCTGCTTGCGGAACCACTCGATCCACCCCTCGGCGGACTTCAGTCGCCGCTCCCGCTCCTGCTCGATGAAAAGGTCCGCTATTGACTGGCAGATGGAAGAGGCGCGCTCCCAGTCCTCGGCCGTATATCTAATGCGGATGAGATTGGTGTTCTCCACGACCCGGGCCTCTATGCGGCTCTGGAGGAGCCCCGCCAGGTCGGCCGTCGAGGGCTTCTCGCCCTTCTCGCGGGATCCCCGCCGGGAGGTGGAGACGCGCTCTGTGAGCAAGGACTTGACCTTCCCCAGAAGCCCGGGCCTCGGCTCCGAGAGCCCCAGGTCCTCGTAGGAGGTCATCCCGCGCTTCTGCACCAGGCTCCTGGAGAAGTCCCAACCCCTGATGATGTGGCAGTAAGTGCTGAGCTCCTTCTCCCGGCTCATGTAGCTGCTGTAGTCCCCGGCGATCTCCTCGGGGCCCTCCCGCTGGGTCGCGCGAGCCAGCGCCGTTGCCCGGTACCTCGGCTTCGCCGACCAGACGTTGAAGGCGCCAAGAAGCAGAGCGGCAACCACAATCGTCCCCACAAGCTTGTTGTGCTGCAGGACTATGCCGATGTAGTCCTTCAGATGAGCCTGGGGCCCCGCGGGCAGCATCCGCGGCGCCGCCTGCTGGTTTTCTTGCTCGGGATTCAGAACCATCTCTCCTCCACGTGGATCACGTCGCCGGGCTGCACCAGATCGGTCAGTTCGACGGATTGTGTTTTCCACTCCTCTCCGTCACTGCGCGTGACCTTGATCTTGCGGAGATTGCCCCGGGAGGTTTTCCAGCCGGCCATAATGATGGCCTCCCGAACGGTGAGCCCCTGTCTGAGCCGGAAGGCCCCGGGGGCCTGGACCTGACCGATGACGTAGTAAATCTCAGTGACCTGCTCGACCGTCAGTATGTCGCCGTCCTTCAGGCTCACGTCCATGCCGACCTTGCCCTGGAAGACGTCCCGGGCGCAGAAGGTCCGCCCTCGCAGCCTGCCGGACTCAAAGCGCGAGAGGGTTACCGTGCACTTCTCATTGGACGGGCTCAAGCCCACCGAGGCGAGCAGCCGAACCAGCGGCATGTTCTCGCTCAGCGCATACGGTCCCTTCTTGTCGACATCGCCGAGGACGTAAACCTCTCCGCTCAGCTTCCGGCTGGAAGGGAACAGCACGATGTCCCGGCTGCGCAGGACGATGTTCTCCTCCAACTCTCCCGAAAGCAGTCCAGAGCGGTTTACTTCAATGCGTTCGGTAGGTTCAGGGTTTAGCGCGTGAGGACCTTCTTCGCCGCCGGCGTGGCGCATTATCACAATGGTCTCGGAGGCATTATCGGTGGCCCCACCGCAGCGGGCGAACAGCTCCAGCAGCGTGGTGCGTTCCTGAAGCGGATAGACTCCCGGACTCCTCACCGCGCCAAGCACAAAAACATTGTGGCTCGTGCGCTGGACAACGGTGATACTGACCTGCGGGTCCACCAGGTAACCGTCCGCGTACTGCTTCTCCACCGCCTCTTTGAGCCCCGAGACGCTTAGTCCCGCCGCGTGCACGGGCCCGATGAGGGGGAAAACGACGATCCCGTCCTCGCCGACCTGACTCTTCGCGGCGAGCCCCGGCTCGTTCCAGACCGTCAGCTCCAGGACGTCACCGACGCCCACCACCGCAAAGAACGAGCCTTCAGAAGCGGTTTCCGCCCCGGCCCCGAACGCGCCGCCGGGACACAGGAGAACAAGGCAACCTACAAGCACCAACGCCAGTTCCGTCGCGATCGCTTTCATGATCTTCGCCAGGCGAACCCACCTCTCCTCTTGCTTCAGCGGCACGGACTTTTTCTGCGCACGTGCAGGCAGAACCTGCCGCACCCGGCCAGTTCGACTGCTCCCTTTACAAAACATGAGTCTAACCCCAGCTTCCTCAGAAGTCCAGTTCCAGACCGAGATTTACGGAGTTCTCCGCGTAATCCCTGGAGTTCACGTTCGAGTCGTTCTGCTGGTATTGATAGTTCAGCCTCATGCGGCACCACTCGTTCAGATCGTAGAAGGCCGAGACGTTCGCGCCGCAGAGGTCGTCCTTCCGGGCGGAGGCGCCGGGATACTCATCGAGGGAATAGAAACCGCGCACGCCGAATCCCCACCGCCGCGTCACGTCGAACCGCGCGCCGAGAGAGGTCGAGGTCCGCTGGTAGGTGGCCCCGCTCGGGGCGTTCAGCGCCGTGACGCTCGTCTCCAGCACGGACCGGTCGGCGGTCCAGAACAGGTGTGCCCAGGTGCGGGGAGAGTACCCAACCCCGGCACGCACGTACAGGCTGTCCTGACGGGGAAACCCGGCGGACTCGAACTCCTTCTTGCTGCATCCCACGTGGACCGTCCCGCTCAGCGGCGCCGTGGGGTCGAACCTGAGCCCTACGGACGCCGTATAGGTGTCGTTGTCGGTGTTGGGCCCGCCCACGTCCTGATTGTCCGTGCTGGCATAGCGCAGGCGTCCCTGCGCCCACACCGTGGCAGCCACCCGCCGGGACACCGTGAGCCCGAAGCCGTTGACGATGACGTTGTCGGAGCTCACGTCCGGGAAGCGCGCCTGATAACGGTCATAACTCATGTCCAGCTCCCAGCCCCCCCAGGGCGCGTAGGTCAGCCCCAGCATCGCCGTGTCATCCTGGTACCCGGTATGTCCGCCCCCCTTGTAGCTGGCTGATACCGTGTGCAGCCCATAAACGTATCCCACTCTCGCGGTCAGGCTGCTTCTGATCTTCCATTGTCCCTCAAGGGCGATCTGGTGGTTCTCACGCTGATTCTCGCTAAACCTGTGCGGCCGGAAGAACTGCCCCCCGTAAAGCAAAGCAACCCTGCCGTTCGGTTGCGACCACGCCACCTCGAAGCGTGGGGTTACCAGCGTAGTCAGCTCGCTCTCTTTGTTGGAGGGCCCCAGGAACACGTTGTCGGTGTAGTTTTGCGACAGCGACAATCCGGCCCCGATGCTCCAGGGACCATACTTGTGGCGAGGCAGGAGCCTGCGCGGTGCAAACGTGCCGGGAAAAGTCGTTATCCGTGTGCCGGCTCCCCGGTGGGCCGCGAACCGCTGAGACGGAGCTCTCACCTCCAGAAGGGCGCTCTCGACCACCTCGGGTCGAAAGCGCTCCGCCTGTATCCGGGAGCTGACCAAGGTCTCTTCGCGCACTGCCCATTGCCCGGACAGTGCACTCGTCACAGGTTCTTCTTCCAGCCGGGGATCCTCTCGGTCCGAAATCGCCCCTGTTACAACGCCGCTTTCTTCCCCCTCTTCTTCCGGCTCCACGCCGAGGCCGACCGCCGTCAAACCCACAAGAAGCAACGCGACCACAGCAAGTCGCCCCATCGCCACGTTCCTCTTTTAAGAGGGCCTGCCGCCGATCAGAACCGACTTTTCAGATGAAGCACAACATAAGACCCACCCCTCGAATGCCAGCCGGTGCGCGAGCGTTTCCGAACCCTTGCTTTGGGCTGACCCCAGCCCCCCCCCGCTTTGCCGGCGCCGAACGCACAGTCCAACTGCGAGTAGTCAACATGCGGTTTCAATCTAACGGACTTCCGGCGCGTCTGTCAAGCTATTTGAGTTCCTTTGCCCGGACATGACTCAATGGACACACTGTGCCTGGCGCGCGTGAACCGATCGAACACCGTCGCGGTCCACGTGCCACGCCTGGCGTTGAGGGCCAGGGGCTCATCGAAGGACAGCACGCCGTTCCTCGTGCACCGCAGCCCGCTGTAGTTGAGGCGCCTCTCGCCCGCCGGGTCGGTGACCTCCACTTCAACGATGTGGTCGCCGCGCGCCGGCTTCCCCTCGGCGTTCAGCAGCGTCACCGTGAACGCCAGCCGTCCCGATTCGGCTCCGTTGGCCTCCAGCCTTGACTCGACGGGCCTCTCGGCATAGAGCCCGAGCAGGAGCCCTTCCCGTTCGCCCAGGTCAACGTCAACCTCGACCCCTTCATCGGTGCTCCTCACCTCGTGTTCCTGCATGGTGACCAGGTCGAAGGCGCAGCGGACGGGCACCAGCGGCCGGTAGAGCGTTATGCGGCTTTGCTGCCTGTCTTCGGCGTGGCTGACGGCGACGAGCACAATGGTGTCTTCGGTAAGCAGCACGTCGGCCTCTATCTCGTAGTTGCTGCTGAGGGCGTGCGGCCGGATGCCGCAGCCGAACAGGAACTCACGCACGGTGTCCTTCAGCAGGTACCGCAGTGCCGGCTGGTTCTGCTCGATGCTGCTCGAATAGAGGTCCTGGAGCTGCTGCGAGAACAGGAGCGTCTTGCCCTCCCCGAAGGTCGAGCAGCGCAGGGTGAGGTCGCCCCAGAGCGTCTCCTCCTGGCCGGTGAAGAGTTGGTCGAGCAGGGTGAGCTCCCCGCCGGTCGTGCTGTGGCCGGGGACGCGGTCGCAGACGAGCGCCCCGCCGCGTTCGACGAAGCGAACGATCGCCGCCGCCGCATCCGGCGGGATGTAGTCGGTGTCGGGGAGCACGAAACCTTCGTAATCATCCAGCGCGCCCTCAGCCAGCGCCTGGTCGAACAGCACGTCCGCTTCGCCGAAGCAGCGGAACAGAAGCTCATAAGCGTTGAACTGCGCGGCATGGTACGGCCAGACCGGCGGGATGGTATCGTACGGCCTGGCGTCCCGACTGTAGTAGCCCAGTCCCACGTAGCCTTCGGGCAGCCTGCGCACCGGCGGGCGGTAGATGCGGTCGTAGTGGGGGTACATCATCGCGATGTGGCTGCGAGGGCTTTCGGCCCTGTAAAGGAGGGGCGCGGCGCGCTGCACGCGGCGCACGTCTTCGGCGAAGATGTCGAACTTCTCCTCCCGGCAGTTCTGCACGTCTGTGAACGGCGTTTTGGCCATCAGGTGCAGGTACTTCGCCCCGCCGCCGATGGCCGTATAGAGCACCTCCGATGAGGAGCGGAGCGGATCGTACGGGGCCACGGGCACGTCGCGGTCGGTGACCTGGATGAAGAAGCCGACGCGCTGGTTGTTGCGCAGCCCCAAGGCGCGCCACACGCCCCACCTGTAGTGGAACTCGTTGAACTTCAGCACCTCCGAGCAGCGCCAGTGTGCGTACATGTAATTGTAGCAGTCAAACTCGCAAAAGTCGGCGTGAGGACTCCACTCCAGGTCGCTCGCCACGCAGGCCCGGGCGCTGCATTGTCCCGACCCTATCCCGCAGAACACGTGGTGCAGTTTCGGCCCCTGCGGAAACGAGTGCCATATCTCGATTCCCTTCCGGAATGCCTCCGTGCCGTAGGCAATCACCCAGTCGAAGTAGTTGCGGGTGCGCTGATCGCGCGCCTCGATGGCCTCATCCCAGGTGGGCATCGGGTGGCCGTATTTGTGCTCGAACCGATTCAGGCAGTCCTCACAGCGGCACACGTTGCCCCTGTAGAAGTGCGGCTCGTCAATGATCTCCAGCGAGGTCATGCGCGGAATGTCGCTGGCCGCCTGATACTTTGCCTCCAGGAACTCCCGCGTCGCTTCGGTGAACTCAGGGCTCAGCACGCAGGGGCGCGTGGCGTCTTCACCTTCTTCGCAGTAGAGCCCGTGGGTCTTCAGCAATGTGGCCCCGACGTACTCCCCCCACAGGACGAACCCGTCACGCTGCGCCAGGTATTGCACGTAGCGGCTTCCGCGCGCCCTCGGCGAATCGGTCTCGTCCAACTGCAACGCGGTAGCATAGCCGTTGAAGCCCCGGCTGCGGTGGTACTCGTATACCTCCCCGATGCGCTCTTCGGTGCCCTCCCCCACGTTGGTCATCGCAACGACGGTGAAGTGCAGGTCGCGCAGAGGCTCCGTGACCAGGAAGCGCATCCGTGCCTCCTCGCCGTCGCGCTCGGCGATCGCCTCATAATGCCCCAGCTCGAGGTGCGGCACCTCGAACTCCACGGTGCCAGGAGCCTCGGCCTGGGCGGAGAACACTTCATGCCCGTCGAAGTCCAGGACGCGGAGGGCGCACGGGGCGCGTTCTGCATCGCAAGCGATCTCGAAGGTGAGCCGTTTGCCCGGCGCCGTCACGTAAAGCCCGCGGCGCGTCGAGAGCCTGAGGGCGTCCGGGGCGCGCACCTCGACCAGCGCCTCCCGCACGTTCGCCCAATCTGGGCCGGAGACCTCGATGCGCACCTGATGCAGGCCCCTGTCCCGGCCGCAGAACTCGCACTCGACACGGCCTCCCTCCACCCGGACGGGAATCTCCTGAGGCTCGCCCCAGACAGGCTCCCGGCCCGTGGCAAGCCATCCCTCGTCCGCCGAGGCCACCGTCGCGCTCGCCGCTGCATCGGTCCCTGCTTGCGACGCGAGCTCCAGGGAGAAGGTGCGGGAGCCGCCCACGCCGAGCGGGGTTCGGTTCATCTCCGTCCTCTCTATCACCAGGTCCCCGTCTCGCCTCATGAGCCACGAGAGCGCCTGCCGGGTCAACTCGCTCCAGCCCGGCGTGAAGAACGCGCCGCTTTGCTCAGCCCCGTCGGGATAGGTGGCGATGATGACCACCCGGCCTGCGCCGTGCGTGCCGCAGACCACCACCGGCTGTCCGCCGGCCTCGGCGAGGACTTCGGCGCCCTGCCGGAGCTCCAGCGGCTGGATGACCGAGACGCGGCCCGGCTCGCCGCTCAGGCCGCGGGTGATCGGGTGGGCGCCGGCAAGCCTGACGTCGGCGCCGATGGGGGCCTCCACTTCCCCGCCCCAGTCCCACGGGTCCGGGCGGGCGCTTTCCGGCTTGAGAAGCGGCCGGGCAGGCAGGGCGGTTTCGAGCGGACCGAAGCCCCTCTGCGCGTTGTCGAAGGCGTGGCTGCCGCCGATCAGCATCAGCCCGCCCCCCCGCTCCACGTAGGCGCAGAGATTCAGCAGGTCGTCGGCGTCGAGGATCACCGGGTCTATGCCTGCGAGCACGATCGCGTCGAAGCTGCACATTCCAGTGAACTGCTGAAGCGTCCTGTCGAGCCGCTTGGGAAGCCGATACGTCAGCGGCAGATGAACGCCATGGAAATAGCTGTGCGTCGCCCTCGTGAGGAAGGGCAGTGCCCGCAATGCCTCGCGAACGCCGCAATGGGACTGGTCGCCCGCCTCCGCCAGAAAAACCTCACGCACGCCTTCGCGATCCATTCCGCCCTCCTGAGTGGATTATCCGCACTGAACGCAGATCTCGCGCTCCATCGCCGGCAGTCCCGCGCAAAACCGTCCTCGGACGATCACCCTACGCTTTCTTGCGTATTGTCGCAACCGTTCCCCAGTTCGATTCGGCCCTTCAGCAATGACTGAATCGAATGCGTAGTTGAAAATCGAATCCCATCGGCGAGAATATCATACTGTCTCCGGACATGCGGGGGAGGGACCGCGAAGTTGAGTGCTTCACGAGTGGTTCTCATCAACACGAACGAGATACGGCCGCCGGTCGCGCCGATTGCCCTCGACTACCTCGCCGGGGCCCTGCACGAGGCCGGTCACGAGGTGGACGTCCTCGACTTGAGTTTTGTCGCGGACGCCCCCGAAGCCCTTGGCAGCTACTTCCGGGCCAGCGCAGTGCGGGCCGTGGGGATGAGCTTCCGGAACTCGGACGATTGCTTCTGGCCGAGCGCCACGTCGTTCGTGCCACGGCTCACGGAGCTCGTGCGCAGCGTCAGGGGGATGACGGACGCCCCGGTCGTGCTGGGGGGAGGCGGGTTCTCTCTGTTCCCCGAGCAGATCCTGGAAGCCTGCGGGTGCGACTTCGGCATCACGGGCGACGGAGAGAGGGCTTTCGTGCTCCTGCTGCAGGCACTGGAAAGGGGCCGGGGTTTCCGCCGGGTGCCCGGGCTCGTATGGCGAGCCGGAGGAGAAGGGGGCGAGTTCACCCGAAATCCGCCGGAGCGCCGCCGCGCCTTGCAGATCGCCACCTCGCGCCAGAGCGTGGACAACCGCCGCTACTTCAGCGAGGGGGGCCAGGGAAACATGGAGACCAAACGCGGCTGCACCCGACGCTGCATATACTGCGCGGACCCCCTGATAAAGGGGGGCAGGGTCCGGGTGCGCGAACCCGCTGAGGTCGCCGAAGAGGCGCAATGCCTCCTGGGACAGGGAATTGACGTGCTTCATCTCTGCGACAGCGAGTTCAACATCCCTCCCGATCACGCGCTGGCGGTCTGCGAGGAGCTGATTCGCCGGGGGCTCGGGCGGTCCCTGCGGTGGTACACCTACGCCAGTGTGGTCCCCTTCTCCGACGAATTGGCGGGCGCGATGCGCCGGGCGGGCTGTGTTGGAATCAATTTCGGGGCGGACAGCGCCAGCGCGCGCATGCTCGCCCTCTACAGGAGGGCTCATCGCAAGGCCGACATCGCCGAGACGGTTCGCACCTGCCGCAGGCACGGGCTGCTGGTGATGATTGACCTGCTCCTGGGAGGGCCCGGAGAAACCGAGTGCACCGTTCGCGAGACGATCGAGTTCATGAAGCAGGTCGGGCCTGACTGCGTGGGGGCGGCCCTCGGAATGCGCGTCTATCCGGCTACGCCGCTGGCGGCGCGCCTCGCCGCAGAGGGGCCCCTCGAGTCCAACCCGAACATATGGCGCAGGGACGGCTCAGGGCAAGAGTCTGCGCTCTCAACGACAGGTGGTCTGCTGAGCCCGGCGTTCTACATCAGCAAGGACCTCGGCGAGAGGCCCGAGGAGCTGGTCAGAGAAAGGATCGGAGGCGACGAGCGGTTCTTCCCGCCGGTCGCCGAACAGGCCGCGGAGAACTACAACTATAACGAGAACCAGCCTCTGATCGAGGCAATCAGAGAGGGGGCGCGGGGCGCCTACTGGGATATCCTGCGGCAGATGCGAAGCGCCTCAACCTGACGGCGCAGACTTCCGGGCGCGCGCGAGGGCGAAGTATACGCCGAAAGCCACCATGAAGATGCCGCCGGCGGCCAGCAGCAGCCGGTAGGACGTCGGGCCGATGACAGCCCGGCGTCCAAGCGCGAGCGAGCCCGCCACGAACGCGAACCAGACGAAGTCCGAAAGGATGTGTCCCACGTAGAAGGTCGTTACGCCCACGGGGCCCGAGCGCGCCGCGTTTCCCAGGAGGCCGAGTCCCACCGTGGCCCACCAGAGGGCGAAATAGGGGTTGCCGATGCTCACCGCCGCCCCCATCAGAAGCGGCCAGGCAAGGGCCCTTTCCTCTGCGGCGTCCGCGAGCTGGAACTGCGCCGAGGGCGCCGCAGCGATCATCATCGTCCCCAGCCCCACGAGCACCACACCTGCGGCGGTCTTGACGATGCGGAAGGCGCGCGGCCGCCTCTTCAGATAACCGGCAAGCCCGGCGAGCATCGCCGCGACGATGACGAGTTCCATCACGGCGTGCCCCACCACCGTGCTCATCCCTGCCGCAAATCCCGCAGTGAGCGTCTGATGGCCGCACGCGATCAGCAGCGGCCCGGGCACA
>JAUWZH010000191.1 GCA_030615435.1 Candidatus Brocadiaceae bacterium
ACGCTCCACAAAGTGGGCGATGATGCCGGGATCGGTCATGCAAGGCATGTGCGGGTTGCGCGTACCGTCCGCCTTCCGGGCGTACCACTCGGGGTGTTCGTCCACCTGCCCTTTCGGCATGTAGCGGCGCACGGAGCCGTCGCCGGGCACTCCGTACCACCTCACGATGTCGGGGTTCATGAGGTTGTGGATCTTCCATTCCCGGAGTTCGGCCGCCATGTTGCCCCGGCCGTGTTCCCAGAAATCGCGAATGGGAAAGTCAGGCCGCTCCACCACCGCCATGTCCGGGACCTCGATGGTCTTGCGCTGCGGGACGACCTCGCCGAACTGCCCGGGCATGAACCAGCGAATCCCCAGCCGGTGCAGCAGTGCCAGCACCGCGTAGCGCGTGCCCAGATAGGGCCCCTCATCATTCCCCGCCAGCACCAGACGGTCGCCGCGGCAGTGAATCACGAATCCCTCGTCCTCGAGATTCTTCGTCACGCCGGAGGGGATCTCGAGGCCCTCGACCTGCCCGGTCAGGCCGCTGGGGCCGATCAGCACGAGAGGGCCGTCGCCGGCCTGCTCCTCGGTCACGATCTCCAGCCTGGCGCCGCTCATCTTCTCAATGTAGTGCTGGAGCTCTTCCGCCGCGGCCTTCGCCTTCTCGCTGGGCTGCGCCGCGATGACGATTGTGGCCTTCGGCTTCCCTTCGCTGACCAACGTCATCTTTCCCGCAGTACAAGCGGTCGAGCAGCACACGGCCATTGCAAGGGCTACAACCCCGCCGAGACGCAGCGTGAACATCAGTCTGCCTCCTTGTTTGAGAGCGTTTTTGCCACCGATTCCCCGACCTTGTACCCGTATACCAGTAAACACTGAGGATGTCAAGGCAAACTACATCGGTGGTGGGCTCGCTGCGTGGAGCGCCCTCGGGCAGGCCGACATCCCACTTCAACAGCTCGAACTCTTCTCGACCGCGCGGTTCACACCCCTCTTCGCCGGTCTGCATCTGGAGGCGCGGGACCGGTGCCGACGGTGTCGTTCGCCAGCGTGAGCACGACGTCGCGGGCGTATCCATGAGCTGGCCCCAGTTGTGGCACCCCTCCACCAGCGGCCGGCAGAGTGGAGCCGGCGCCCCGCAGCCCCCCGGCTACCTTTCCCAGCACAATTCCGCTGCATCACTCGACGAGCTGCAGACGCATGAAATCGCGCATCGGCCCTTCTGTCTCGCCTGTGCCCGGGATGTACTTGCTGACAAGTCGAGCCGTTACGCTATCATACTCCTCCTGCTTCTTGTCCCGCCATGATTCGCCTTCAAGCACCACGCCGGCAAAGCCGATCACTTCAAAGACGACGAGGCTACCCTGGCCGCTGATGCCCCTGTATATGCAGATGGTGATTTGATCCCCCTCACTTATGTGAAAAAAGATCGCTGAGCTCAATGAACTCTTCAGTCCAGTACAACCTTCCACAAACAAATTGCCGATAGAAGGGTCTATATGGAACGGTCCCTTGTAACCGTACCTTGTCCACTCGGCGAGGTCGCTGGCGGAGTTTTCGCCGCCATCAAAATCGAGAAGGCCGAAGGCGCCAGGCGCAACCTCAGTGTCGTTGTAAAAGGCCACTGATTCGCCCTCCTCGGGAATTTCTCCCTCCCAGATACAGAAGGGAGTTAGCTTTGCGGGGGCGAATCTTGCCACTGCGTGCGCCTCATGGGAAACCGTGTCTATTCCGAAGATGCCAGCGAAGCTGGTTGGCAGCGGGCCTCCCGGAGCGCCCGCACTCCGAAACCCTCTCACGCTGCAGGCATTGGCGGGAACGGAAGTGGGGCAAGCCGCGAACTGATTCCCATCCCAGACGCCAAAGACCGCCCATGACCCAGCCTCGCAGTAGTTCAGGTCCATGAAGCTCGCTCCTTCCTGCCGGCCGGCATCCCTGGCCGCGTCCTCGGCTGCGCCCGACACTCGTTGCTCCCAAAACTCCAACACGGCGGCTCGGGCTGCTGAATCGGCCGCGTTCTGCAGTCTGGCCTTCGAAAGGGATACCATGCCTACGTCTATGCAAAAAACGGCAATTGCGGCGAGCATTATTGGCACAAGAACCCAGATTATCAACACCTGACCCTTCCTGGCCCTGGCACGGTGATTTGTGGCTGGGTCCATCTCCGCCACTCCTCAGAACTCGGTCGAGCGAAAAAGGTGTTCAAGAACTGTACACTTATTACGATAGGCTTTACCAGCAACTACCATGCCAGCGGCCGGCGGAGGAGCCCGGCTCCCCGATCGGTCGGAAGGTGCCCGGGCCTCCAGGCCAGCTCGACGCAACAGCCGAGTTCGCGCTGCGCCGCACAACGCCCCCCCGCCTCTGCCCTTGACAGAAGCTCCCTGATGGAGACAATGAGGTAACCTGGACCTTCGTCCGCAGCATGAGCCCGCCACAGGCGCGCCGGTACCGCTGGAAGTCGTTCAGGCCACGCGTTCCGCCGGGCGAGTGTGCGGCGGCACTATGATTCCCGTACCCGAGGTGGCCCCAGATGGGCATTGAAGAGATCACCCCTGAAGCGCTGGACGCGGCGGAATTCGTCGCGGAGCAGGTCGAAGCGATCAAGGAGGCCGTCGGCGACCAGATCGCCATCAGCGCGCTGTCCGGCGGCGTGGACTCGTCCGTCGTCACGATGCTCGGCCACAAGGCGCTCGGCGAGCAGCTCAAGAGCTATTTCATCCAGAACGGCCTGATGCGCGAGGACGAGCCCGAGCAGGTCGTCGGCTGGTTCGCAGACCTCGGCGTCGAGGTCGAGATCGTGGACGCCCAGGGGAAGTTCTTCGCCGCCCTGAAGGGCATCACGGACCCCGAGGAAAAGCGTGAGAAGGGCATCACGCAGGTCTTCTACAGGGACGTCTTCGCCGAGCTGGTCAGGCAGAGCGGCGCCAGGGTCCTGCTCCAGGGCACCAACTACACCGACGGTGAGGAGACCGCCGCCGGCGTCAAGCGCCAGCACAACGTGTTCGAGCAGATCGGCATAGACCCCGAGGAGGCGTTCGGCTACAAGGTGCTCGAGCCGATTGTCCAGTTGCGCAAACCGGCGGTCAGGGCGGTGGCGAGGGCCCTGGGCCTGCCGAAGGAGATCTCTGAGCGTCCGCCGTTCCCAGGGCCGGCACTGTGCGCCCGGGTCATCGGCGAAGTCACGCCGGAACGCGTGGCGACCGTCCGCAAGGCCACCAGGATCGTCGAGGAGGAACTCAAGCACTCCGGAGCGTTCCAATACATGGCGATTCTGCACGACGACATGGTGACCGGCATCCGCAACGGCGAACGCGACTTCGGCCAGCAGATCGAGGTGCGCTGCTGGGAGAGCACCGACGCCGTGAGCGGCACGCCGACAAACCTGCCGTTCGAGAAACTGACCAGGCTCGCCGAGCGGATTACCACCGAAGTCCCCGGCGTCGTGAGCGTGACATACAACATCACGCCCAAGCCGCCGAGCTGCATTGAAGCTGTTTGACAGGTATCAGTCAGCGCCGGGGGGACCCCTCTTGCAAGAAGGTTCCCCCACGCCGCTGTAAGAACTCTTTACGGGATGCTGGGCCCGGGGGGAAATGGCTTTCCAAGGAGGCGTTGCCTCCCTGCGGCCCACAACAGAGGCAGAGCATGCCGCGACTGAAAGGTATCAAGAAGGTGATGATCATCGGTTCGGGCCCGATCGTGATCGGGCAGGCCTGCGAGTTCGACTACTCCGGCACACAGGCATGCAAGGCACTTCGCGCGCTCGGCTATGAGATCGTGCTGGCCAACTCCAACCCGGCAACCATCATGACCGATCCCGGCACGGCGGACGCAACCTACATCGAGCCCCTCACCGTGGAAGCGATGGAGAAGATCATCGCCAAGGAGCGGCCCGACGCGATCCTGCCCAACCTCGGGGGGCAGTCCGGCCTGAACCTCACCTCCGAGCTCCACCGGGAGGGCATCCTCGACAAGTACGGCGTGCAGGTCATCGGCGTGAAGGTGGACGCGATCGAGCGCGGCGAAGACCGGATCGCCTTCAAGGACACGATGAACAGGCTCGGCATCGAGATGCCGCGCAGCAAGGCGGTCTACAGCGTCGAGGATGCAGAGAAGGTCGCGCCCCAGCTCGGCTATCCGGTGGTGATCCGCCCCGCTTACACCCTCGGTGGCACGGGCGGCGGGCTGGTCTACAACGTGGAGGAGCTGCGCGTGGTCGCCGCACGCGGCATCAGCATGAGCCTGGTGGGGCAGATCCTCGTCGAAGAGTCCGTCCTCGGCTGGGAGGAGCTCGAACTTGAGGTCGTGCGCGACGCCAAGAACCAGATGATCACCGTGTGCTTCATCGAAAACATAGATGCGATGGGCGTGCATACCGGCGACTCTTTCTGCTCGGCGCCGATGCTGACCATAGACGAGGAACTCCAGAGGCGGATGCAGAAGTACTCCTACGACATCGTCGAGGCCATCGAGGTCGTCGGAGGCACGAACATCCAGTTCGCCCACGACCCCGACACCGGCCGCGTCGTCGTAATCGAGATCAACCCGCGCACCTCCCGATCGTCAGCACTGGCGTCCAAAGCCACCGGGTTCCCCATCGCCCTGGTCTCCTCCAAGCTCGCCGGCGGAATGACAATGGATGAGATCCCCTACTGGCGCGACGGCACCCTGGAGAAATACACGCCGTCGGGCGACTACGTGGTGATCAAGTTCGCACGGTGGGCCTTCGAGAAGTTCCACGGCGTCGAGGACAAGCTCGGCACCCAGATGCGGGCGGTCGGCGAGGTGATGAGCATCGGCAAGACCTACAAGGAGGCCTTCCAGAAGTCCATCCGCTCGCTCGAGAACGATCGCTACGGCCTCGGCTTCGCCAAGAACTTCAACACCCTGTCGCTCGAAGAGATCATGACGATGCTCAACGAGCCCTCCAGCGAGCGCCAGTTCCTGATGTACGAAGCGCTGCGCAAGGGCGCCACCGTCCAGGAACTCCACGAGAAGACCTATATCAAGGCGTGGTTCATCGAGCAGATGAAGGAGCTCGTCGAGCTCGAAGAGAAAGTCCTCGCCTACAGGGGCCGGGAACTGCCCGGCGAACTGCTCACTCAAGCCAAAAAGGACGGTTTCTCCGACAAGTACCTCTCGCAACTGCTCGACGTCCCTGAGAAGGAGATTCGCGAGCGCCGCACCAGGCTCGGGGTCGTTGAGGGCTGGCACCCGGTCCCGGTGAGCGGCGCCGAGAACGCCGCCTATTACTATTCCACCTACAATGCGCCGGACGCCATCGAGGCC
>JAUWZH010000341.1 GCA_030615435.1 Candidatus Brocadiaceae bacterium
TCTCGATCAAGGCAACCGGAGTCGCGGGGCTCAGCGCGACGCCCGCCTTCATCTGCGCTGCCTTTATCCGCTCGAGACTGTAGAGCAACTGCGGACACGCCTCAGCGTGTATGGAAAGAAGGTCTGCACCCGCTTCTTTGAAAAGGTCAACGTGGCGATCCGGATCAACTATGGCAAGGTGCACATCGAAGAGCAGATTGGTTTCCTTGCGCAGTTGCGCGATCTCAAACGTTGAGATGCCGAAGTTTCCGACGAACACGCCGTCCGTTACATCGAAATGGAGCCAATCTGCGCCGCCTTCTTCCAGCTGTCGCAGGTCCTTAGCCAGATGCGCGTAGTGCGCACATACCATCGAAGGGGCGATCCTGAAGGGAAGCAATGTTCTTTCCTGTCTCGCCATCAATGCATCTCCTGTCCACCGGTCACATTGATCGCTTGCCCCGTCATGTAGGCCGCATCGGGGCCGGCAAGAAAGGCGACCACCCCCGCAACATCCTCGGGCTTGCAGGAGCGCCCCAGGGGAATCTGCCGTATGTAGTGTGAGTCCACCTGCTTCAAGGGCACTCCCAGCTTGCGAGCGTGCGCTCGCCTCATCCGCCTCCACAGCTCAGTCAATACGATCCCCGGCAGCACTGAATTGACCGTTATCCCATGCGGTGCAAGTTCACGTGCGAGGCTACGCGTGAAGGCGACGACACCGGCCTTGCTTGCGGAGTAAGCCGTCATGTGGCGTCCGCCAACCTTTGCCGCCATCGAAGCGATGTTGATTATTCGTCCGGACTTCTGACGCAGGAGAACAGGCACCGCCGCCCGAGACACAAGAAACGGACCCGTCAGGTTGATCCGCAGAACTCGCTCCCAGTCGGCCCGACTCGTGCCGCCTATCGGCCCAACGAAGCAGACGCCGGCGTTATTGACCACGATATCGAGTCGGCCGAGCCTCTGAACCGTACGCTCGATGGCACGTTGTGCATCGTGCTCGCGCGCCACGTCGACACGCAGCGCAAGACCCTCTATGCCTGTAGAGTCTGTGATCTTTCGTGCGGTTTCTCGCGCAGGCTGGTAATCGATGTCAGCAACCGCAACGCTCGCTCCCTCGTGCGCCAGGCGCGAGGCGATCGCCGCGCCGATCCCACGAGCAGCGCCGGTGACCAGCGCGACCTGCCCCGCCAATGTCTCCCCTTTGTTTGACTCGCTACTACTCACGGTGTGACGATCACTTTCAAAGCTTTGCCCTTCCGGATGAGGTCCATGCCCCGATGGATCTCGGAAAGGGGGACCTCATGGGTGATGAGACTCTCCATGTCAATCCTGCCGCAGGCCATCAAATCCAGGGCTTTGCGGATGCAGTCGCGGTCTGTGCCCGCCGAGCCGAGCACGGTGAGTTCGCGGTAGTGTACCTTATTGCTGTCGAACCGGATGACCGAATTATCCCTTGGCAAACCTCCGAACAGGTTGATGCGCCCCCGCAGTGCGGCAAGTTCCAGGGCAAGTTCATGGCTCTCGCCGGAAGAGACGGCCGTTATCACGACGTCCGCGCCGCCGCCGGTTGCCTCGCGCACCGCGGCCACCGGATCGAGCTCAGAAGTGTTGATATAGACGTCGGCCAGCCCTCTTTCCCGTGCAAGCTCCAGCCGCTTCTGCGATCGCTGGAGCAAAATCACCATCCGCGCCCCACGCAGACGTGCGACCAGGCAGTTCATGAGGCCCATTGGCCCGGCGCCGAACACAGCCACAGCATCTCCCTGGTGAACGTCCGTCATCTCTTGAGCGTGGACTACGCATCCCAGAGGCTCGGCCAGGGCTGCGTGCCGAAGGCTGACTCCATCCGGTACGGGCACAAACGATTGCCCCCGCACCGCGCTGGGTGGCACGAGGAGGTATACCGCGAAGCCGCCGTCGTGAAAGAAACCGATAGGCTCGAAATTGGGGCAAAGGTCCGGTGAATAGCCCCGGCGGCAGGCCTCGCACTGGGTGCACGGATTGCCCGGAACAATCACCAGACGCTCGCCTGGAGTGACTCCGTCAACTCCCGGTCCGACAGTCTCCACCGTACCGGCCATGTCATGTCCGATGATCCGTGGATATTTCCGGATCAGGCGGCTGCCGTTCGTGACGGCTCGTAGGTCCGAGCCGCACAACGCTGCGTGTCCGATTCTCACAAGAAAAGTGCCACCAGCCGGGGATGGAGTCGGGACCTCCTCGACCACAAGGTTCCCTATTTCTTTGAGAACTGCCGCAAGCACGGTATCTCCCCAGCAACAACCCGCTCAAACCGGTGGAACCATTTACCGGTCCGCAAGGCATTCAATCCGATCTTTCCCATTTGACTTTGTAAGAGGCTTTCGCTTCCGAGAACGTTGCCCTTGTACCTTCCCCGCGCTGTGCTGTCAACCGTAATTCCACGGGAATCACCCGCGATTACGTGGCAACCTTGCGGCCAACACACAGAAGCGGCCATAAAC
>JAUWZH010000282.1 GCA_030615435.1 Candidatus Brocadiaceae bacterium
CACGAGTTCCGTCACCGCGCCGCAGGAGTGCAGCATCGCCGCCTTGCCTGCGGCGTGTGCGGCGTCCACAAATCTCTCAAAGCGGGGCCGCACCAGCTTGCGCCATGCCTCCGGAGACATCATGAGCTGCTGCTGCATTCCGTAGTCGTCGCTCAGGAACAGGCACTCCGCCGGAAAACCCCGCACGTTGTTCTCCGTGGCCACGATGTAGTCGCAGAGGATATCCAGCAGGCCCGCAACGAACTCCGGGTTCGCCGCGACGTCCAGCAGCAGCTCGCCAAGACCTCGCATGAAACCGGCCCGTTCCCACAGGTCACCGCAGGGGATGACGCGGTAGCGTTCCGTCTCGGCTGCCAGCGCAGCCGGCATCTCTTGGAAGCGCATCGGGTCGTCGGGGTCTGGGCGCGGCACGAGGCCGAGGTCGGGCTGCGTGAGGGGATGTCCGATCGGGCTGCCACGATCCATGTCATTGGTGCTCCACACAACGCCCCACTCGTCCTCGAGCGTCGGGCCGTAGTCGGCGGGCGAGGCATAGAGCGGCTTCCCCCCGGCCGGCTCGACGAAGGCGAGGTCCACGCCGAGGGCGCCCTCGACGTCCTCGGTGCCGAGGTACGCCTTGAGGCCGGCCAAAGCCGGCGGCGTGAACGAGAGGTTCAGCGGCACCAGGAGAGGTTCCCGGTGGGCCAGGCTCATCTCAACGCGTTCTCGTCCGGTCACGGGTCCCCACCCTTCCGCCCGCCACTGCCAGGGCTGCAACTGCGCGCCCCCTGCCGTTCTCCGACTGAGCGCTGCTCACTCATCAGCTCTTCTCGCCGAGTCGCCTGCTCTTGAGAGTCGCGGCTTCCACGGCATCCATGAAGGCGCGGCGCAGGCCGGCCTTTTCCAGGACGTGGATGCCCTCGATGGTGGTTCCCCCTGGCGTGGCGACCTGGTCCCTGAGCTGCCCCGGATGCCGGCCGGTCTGCATTACCATTCGCGCGGCCCCCAGCGTCGTCTGCGCCGCAAGACGAGTGGCCACGGCGCGGGGCAGCCCCATCTTCACGCCGCCGTCACTCAGGGCCTCGATGGCCATGTAGAGGTAGGCCGGCCCGCTGCCGCTCAAGCCCGTGACGGCGTCCATGAGGTCCTCCTCGACCTCGACGCAGATGCCGACGGCGGAGAATATCTCCTCGACGACGTCCCTGTCCGCTCCAGTAACCCCGGCCCCCCTGCAGTAGGCGGCGGCGCCCTCGCCGACCTGGGCCGGCGTGTTCGGCATGACCCGCACCACCCGGGCGGTCCCGAGCCTTTCTCGGAGCCAGCTCAGCGTGATGCCCGGTGCGATGGAGATGATCAGATGCTCGGAGTTGAGCGCCGGCTGGACCTCCTCCGCCACTGCCGGCAGCACCTGTGGCTTGACCGCCAGCACCAGGACCTCGGCGGCCTCGACGAGTCTGAGATTCTCGGCGAATACGTTCGCGCCGACCATCTGCGAAAAGACCTCGCGGCGCGTCTCACACGGGTCGCTCGCAAACACGTTGCGAGCCAGGCATGCCTCCTGCTCGAGCATCCTCCGCGCGAGGGCCTCCGCCATCAATCCCGCCCCAATGAACCCTACTTTTCGCTCGATCATCGCCCTCTCCGGTCAACGGCCCGGCACCGACTGCGAATTCGCTTCTCGTGGAGCCACTATCAAGTGAACATCTCCGCGTTCGCGGAGTCTTTCACCGCCCGTTCGCCGCATGGCGTTCTGCGCGGATCGAAGTCCACTTCAGACCCTCGGTATTATAAACACGATGGCGACGCCTGAGAAAGCGCAGGACCGCCGCACGGTTTCCAACGGGCCGGACATTAGGATAGAATCAACGCAGGAGCGCGAGGGCCGCCGCCCGGCGCCGGGGCACTTCGCGGAGGAACAGCCGGCGCGGCTGTGCCACGTTTGGACATGGGCGAAGAGCAAACCCTGAGCTTCGTGTCGTTCCTGACCACCGGCCCCTCCCCCGAGGAGGACGAGGTGCTGGAGGCAGCGGCGGTGCGCCGGCGCGGCGGGAAGGAGCTGGCCCACTTCGCCGAGATCGCCAGTCCCGGCCGCGTCCCTCTCGCCATCAGGAAGCTCACCGGACTCGATACGGCCCATCTCGCCGGCCGACCCGCGCCCGGCGAGGTGCTGGAGAAGCTGTTGGCTTTCCTGGCGGACGATGCTGTCGTCGTGCACGGCGCTGAGAACTTCACGGGATTCTTCGAGGCCGCCGGCCTCTCGGCGCCGGCGCGCCTCCAGGACAGCCACCTGCTCGCGCGCATCGTCCGGCCGGAGGCCGCAGACTACTCCCTGCCCGCCCTCTCCCGGGAGCTGCGCCTGCCGGAGGTGCGGACGCCGCGCGCGTTGGCACTGGCGCGCCTCACGGCACAGCTCTGGGAGCGGCTGCTGGCGGAGCTCGCAGAGCTGCCCGCCCCCGTGCTCGATGCTCTGCACCGCGTGGCGAGTGCGGCGGACTGCTCCCTTGCCGAAGTCGTGGCCGAGGCTGCCGGCCGGGAGGCCGGTTTCGAGCTCGCCGAAGAGCCGGGCGCAAGGTTCGGCGAACTCCTGAAGGACCACCGCGCCCTGTTCGCCCGCGCGCAGAAATACCAGTCCGCCGAGCCGCGCGACGAGCCGCTTGAGACCGGGAAGATCTGCGACATGTTCACTCCCGGAGGGGCCGTCGGCCGGCACCTGCCCGGCTACGAGCAGCGGGACGAGCAGGTGGAGATGGTCCGCGCCGTCTGCCAGGCCTTCAACGAGGCCCACCACCTGATGTTCGAGGCGAGCACCGGCACCGGGAAGTCCATGGCGTACCTGCTTCCGGCCATCGCCTGGGCGCGCCGGAACGAGGACAAGGTGGTGGTCTCGACGAATACCAAGAACCTCCAGGAGCAGCTCTACCGCAAGGACCTGCCTTTCCTGCGCACTCTACTGGGTGGGCGCTTCGAGGCGGCGCTGCTGAAGGGGCGGCGCAACTACCTCTGCGTGCGGCGGATGCTGCGCCTGGTACGGCACTTCGAGCGCGAGTTGAGCGGGGCGGGCGAGATGAAGGCGCTGCTGCCGCTCATCGTCTGGGCCTCCCGCACCGAGACCGGCGACCTGGCGGAGTGCACGGGGCTGCCGGCGGGCGAGAACGCCTTCGCCATCATGGCCAGAGCTACCAGCACCGGTGACGAATGTGCGGGGCGGGCGTGCCCCGCTCGCTCACAGTGCTTTGTGCGCCGGGCACGCACCCTCGCCCAGCTCGCCGACCTGGTGGTGGTCAACCACGCACTGCTGTTCGCCGACGTGGCCCTGGACCAGCCCTACCTGCCGCTGGAGCGCTGCCTGATCTTCGACGAGGCGCAGAACATCGAGAACGTGGCCACGGAGGCCCTCGCCGTGACCGCCGACGCGCTGAGCATCTTTCGCGTGACCAACCGGCTCTGGCGCCCGCGCCGCGACGGCTCGGGAAGCGGCATGATTGCCACAGCCATGTACGAAGCCGACAGGCGCCTGACGGGCTCCGGGCCGGCGGGCAGGCAGAAGCTCGTTGAGCTCGCCCAAGGGGTCGTCGGGCGCGTTGACGGGGTCGTGCAGGCGACCAGGCAGTGCTTCGAG
>JAUWZH010000057.1 GCA_030615435.1 Candidatus Brocadiaceae bacterium
AGCGGCACCGCCACTGCCAGGCCGCCCAAAGTCGGAACCTGCTTGTGGTTGATTCGCCGCTGAGAAGGCGGGTCAAAAGCCCCCAGCTTCACCGCCAGCCTGCGCACCAGTGGCGTCAGCACGTAGGTCGCCGCGAAGGCGCCGAGCGCCAATCCCACGTACGTCTTATGCGAGAGCAATGCCGCCACCACGTTCTCAGGGGGCCTCCTGAACCAGGGAGTTGAGGATCCTGTGGACTCGGTCGGTGCTGATTCTTCGTGAGAACTGCTCCAGCACGGCACGCCGGCCGTTGCGACCCATGGCGCGCAACGACTCACGGTTCTCGTATGCCCGGCGGATGCTCTGCTCCAGCTTCTCTCCGGAGCCGGGGGAACACCACATCCCGCATTCGTGCTCGTTTGCGATTCGCACGACGTCGCTTTCCCTGTCCATCACTGCCAGGTAAGGGGTGCCGGAGGCCATAATGCTGTAGACCTTGCACGGGACGATGAACCCGGCTGTCCCTTCTGCCAGGGGGATGAGGTGCAGGTCGGCCGCGCTGAGGGATTCCCCCAGGCTTTCCTTCGGCTGGTACGGCAAGAACAGGACCTCGCTGTCGAGCCGGAGTTTCGCGGCCATGCCCTGGAGCTTGCCCTTCGCGGCGCCTTCCCCCACTATGACGAACCGCACGTTCTGAAGCCCCTGCAACCTGCGCGCCACGTGCAGCAGACTCTCCAGACGTTGCGACAGGCCGAGGTTTCCGGAGTACATCACGATGAAGTCCTCGCGTGCGAACCCGTGTCGCCGCCGGAACTGGTTGGCCTTCTTGCGTGGACGTATGCGCTCGGTGTCGGCCCAATCCCGTGCGATCCGGATTTTCTCCGGCGCGCAGCCCTTTCGAAGGACCTTCTCTTTCATGTCCTCCCCCAGCACCGTAACCAGGTCGGCATGGCGAAGGCCGAAGCGCGTGGCGAACTGCAAGAGCTTGAGCCAAATGGGGTTTGATATCTCGCCCAGCTCGACAGCCAGGTCGGGGTACACGTCCTTGACGGAGAAGACGAAACGTGCGCCGACGAGCCGCGCATACGAGCCGGCCAGCAGAGGCAAGAGCGGTGGATCGGTCTGGGACACAACCACATCGGGACGCCGCAGGAAAAACAGTGCGAACAGGCAGTCGGCGAGATACGTGCCCAGGTTGATCAGCCTGAGCGCGAAAGAGCTCTTCGGCAGTTGCGTGTTGAACACCCGGATGATGCGCACGCCGTTACGCATTTGGATCTTCAGCACATGGAATCCCCAGCGGCCCTTCACGTGATAACTCCGCCCGCAGACCACCGACACCTGCTCTCCTTTCGCCACGAGGTCCTCGGCCAGTTCAGTCAGGTTTTGCCCTGAGGCCTCCGGGTCGGGATGATAAGAGCGATTGAAGAATACGACGTGCATCGGAGTTCAGTTAAGCTCCTTACTCGTTTCCTGTGCCCATGCGAACTTCGCTGTCACCCGCGGACCCGCGGCGAAGCTCTTTGAGTTTCAGGCAAATCATGTACTCGTAGATCGCCTGCAGCACACAGTAGGTAAGGCCCGGGTAACCATCCAGCAGGCCCCGATGCCAGAAGTACATGTAGAGGAACTTCAGCCATGGTCGGAAAGGGAGCCGAAGGGAAAGCTCTTTCAGTGTGCGCCGCCTCTTGACCGGGTCGTCGCTGAAGAGCGCCCTCCATTCAATCCCGCCCTTGCCCAGTTGCTTCAGGCATTCCTTCGCCTCCATTGCCGAATAGCGATTATGACGGTCGAACCAATCGTCGAATCCCTTCGAGAACGCGTGGTGGAGATAGGGAGCGCTAAGCCTCCCAAAACCCCTCCTGGCACTGAACTCACGCTGGCCATGTCCGTGTTGGACGAATCGCACCTCGCCCCGTTTCATCAGCCGCATCTGGTAAACCGGATAGCTTGACGCATGTCTCAGCCAGCGCCCCCACAAGATCATCTTGGAGGGGACGAGAAAAGCGCTGTGTCTGTTTTCGGTGATCGCCCTCCTGCATTCCGAAAGGAGTTCCGCAGTGAAATGTTCATCTGCGTCGAGGTGGAAAACCCAATCGTGTCTGAAATCGAGGTTGTCAATGGCGAAATTCCGCTGGTCGGCAAAGTCAGTGAATTGCCGCTGCACCAATTTTGCACCCGCACCTGCGGCGATCCTCGGCGTCCCATCGGTACTGTAACTGTCTATAACGTGGACATCGTCGCACCACGCCACCGAATCGAGGCAGCTTCTTATGTTCCGGGCTTCATTGTATGTGAGAATTACAATGCTGAACATCGTTTGCCCGTTCTGTGACGAAGTCGGTCGCAAGTTCTGGGCAATACCCAGACTTCATGGGATATTCGCGGCTTGCCTTTCTCATAAGAAAACTACGCAGAAATCACTCTACTGTCCGGCGCAGTTCGCGCTTTCCTATAGGCTTCGCAGGGTTGCCGGCCACAATATTCCACGGTTCCACGTCCTTCGTGACCACGCTGCCTGCGCCGACGATGGCTCCCTGCCCGATCGTGATCCCGGGGAGAATGAAGGCTCTGGCGCCGATAAAGGCGTCTTCGCCCACCAGGATCTCTCCGAGCACTAGAGACAGGTTCGGATCTGAAAAATCATGGGTCCCGCCGCAAAGGTAGGCCTGCTGGGCCACCACGGAGCGCGCGTTGAGTGTGAGCGGCGCGAGGTTGTATGCCTCGCTGCCTGGGCCCAAACAGGCATGATCTTGGAGCGTTAGATTCCAGGGCATCTTGATTATGGCCGAGGGGGAAACGAATGGTCTCCCCTCGACCCGACAGCCAAAAAGACGCAGGAGAAACAGGCGCCAGCCCTTGCAAGGCTTTGGTGAGGGCCGAAACAAAAACAGCCAGACCAGATGCCACAGCGCTATTCCCAGTCGCACGCGCACCGGCCACGGGGTATCGTAAGGACTGTTCTGATGGAGCTTTTGAAATCTGGCGCTCACCTTATCCCTCATCGCCTGAAGGGGTCCTCAACCTATGCGCGGGAATTCAATAGTTCTTCGAAGTCGGCCAGGTAAAGAGAGGCAACGTTCTCGACACTGAACCGGGCCGCTCGCTCGGCCGCACGAGCGCCTGCTCTGGAGGCCAGGGACGCGTCCAGAATCACTTTTTTCAACGTCTCACAGAGGTTGCGGGCCGGCTCTGCGGCGCGGTGATTGAAAACCCAACCCGTTTCTCCGTCATCAATGAAGTCGCGGAAACAAGCCAGGTCCGAGACCACCGGCGCGATCCCACATGCCATCGCCTCCAGGGGGGCGACACCGAAGCTCTCACCCTTCTCCGCGAGAGAAGGATAACAGTAATATTGGACCGTCTGGTAAAGCTTCGCCAATTCTCCTCTGTCGTAGACAGGATCGAGGAACTCAACCGGAAGCCCACGGGCCTTTTCCCGCAAGAGTGCCAGGTAGCGCCTCCCCCCGCCTCCCTGTTGTATGCGCGCGGGACCGACGATTTTCAAACGAACACCGCCCACCCCCTCACGGTCAAGCAGGGCAAATGCGTCCAAAAGCAGATGAAGACCCTTTTCCGGGTGGATGCGCCCCGTGTAGAGCAACGTCCGTTCCCCGCGAGAGGACCGGCCGGCAGAAGGGGGTTTGAAGAATCTGGTATCTACGGGATTGGGGATTACCTTGACCAAGGGAACTGCTGCCGGGCATTGTCCGGCGATAGCCTCGCCGACCGCCGATGACACGGCAGACAGGCGATCGGCCTTCAGGTAAAGCCACATCTGCCTCTTGGGCATTCGAGCCACATTTACCACCACCTTTCCCGTGGTCAGACGGAGCCAGGATGCCAGCGCGGGCAACCAAAAAGCATTGGTAACGAAGATATCACATGGCGGCGCCACTGTCAACAGGCAGGAAGAATAGAGCAAGTCCTTGAACAGACTCAACGAGATGCGCCTGCTGCGCTTCCATTCCATCCGGCGGATGTACCTGACGCCGTCCGCCGTTTCGTCCGGGTTCTGTGTGGGGTGGGCACAGCACAGGAAAGTGACTCGATGGCCTCGCCTGCTGAACTCCTTGCCGACCTCATACCACCTGCGCTCGACCGCTCCGCACGGGGCGGGAGGAAGGGGCAAGAACGGACCGGTGGCGATTGTTATTCTCATTGCAGGTTCTTCGTTCGCGGCATGTCAGTCAGAATAAGCTGGCCCAGCCTGTTGGAGAGTTCTCTTCGTCTCTCCACGAGATCCCTAAACCCACCCAGGGGCAACTCACCCATCCAAAGCCAGCACATAACCGCCCTCAGACTGTAGAGAGGCTTTTCACCACCACAGCATCAACAGTTCGGACGAGCTATGATATGAGGGGGTAGAGTATCCTTATGCGAAATATGTGTGCCGTCAATGGAGAAAAGGCTATACTCAGCCTTCGCGAGTATGCCGGCGACCTCCTCAGCATATTCACGACCATGGAGTTCCACGAGCCAAACAGGTCTAACCTCAGAGATCATTCTTGTTGCTCCTTGTAGGACTCGTACCTCTGCTCCTTCTACGTCCATCTTGATGAATTGCGGGCACGGAAATGACTCAAGAGCCATGTCGAGCGTCATGACCTCAGCTCCAATTACCTCCTCATCTTCTGTGGGATCTCCTATATGACCCGTTAAAGCTCCGGGTTTCGTCCTTGCGAATGCAAGTCTTCCGGGTTCGCTAGAGACAGCCCGTTTAACGACAATCCAATTGTCAAGTCCATTGAGCTCGATTTGCTGCCTCATGCTCTCACAGTTGTCAGGATCCGGATCGAATGATACGACACACCCGGAGTTTCCCACGAGACAACAACCAACGAGAGACAAGAAACCGGCGTTAGCACCTAAATCGTATAACACATGACCTTTTTCTGGTTCTCTACGCATCGCTTGCTGGATAGGCCATTCATATTGGCCAATCCAATACCCATTCACATATCGGTGGTACCGCCGCCATCGCATGCCTTGCGCGAGACCGGTACGGATGGTGACAACCGTGCCGTCCTTGTACTGGCTTGCGCGCCAGCGGACCACATGGGAAACCCAGGGGATCTTGCCGAGGAAGCAAATTAGTCGCGCCTTGGACACTGACCTACCTTTGGCAGGCCATTCTCTGTGTTCATCAGGCTTCCTCACGTCCCGTTCCGTAAGCATCTAAGTATCATCCTCAGAAGGATTCAGATAAGTCCATGCATTGTTGTGGGTCATTCGGTCTCCCAGAACTGGAGCCTGGCACTGCCTGGGGAACCCGGGGTCAGGTTCTCAATCACGTCTCCCTGGGAGGCGAGTATATGTCCGTTTGGGTCACGCCTAGCCTGGCAGGACCCAATCCTCTGAAGGCCCGCCGCCGGTAGCCGTAAAGCAACCTGGGGACTTCCTTGTACGCAGAGCGATAAGCGTCGTCCAACACGATGAAGCCATCCGTTTTCACAAGTCCTCTTGCTTCTCTGACGCAGTCTGTGCGAGATAAGTAATCCCGTTCCACACCGTCAATGACTATGATGTCCCAGGGAGCTCCACTGTGAACCGCTCCGATGTAAGCTCTTATTGACTTCGGATTTCGTGTTTCAGCAGGTACTAGCCTGATCTTCAGGGTGCCGTGAAGATTGTCCTGCGAAACCGTTCGTTCGATCTGCTCTTTCCAAAACCTGTTGCTTTCTACGGTGGTGACACGGCAGCCGAGTTTGAGAAAATACCTGGTTGAACCTCCTCCGCCCCACTCAAAAACCCTCATGCCGGGTTGAACATGCCGATTCAAATAGCCGATCGCCCCCCACGACATCCAGGGCAACCCCAAATCCAGAGGGGATTCCCTGCCGAATATCCATCTTGCCCACCGTACACCATCCCGCGGCCTCAGGGCCATGTGTCTCAGGACCAGCAACACGCGCTTGAAGTTGCTGCCTTCCATAAGATTGTGAGGTTATCTCTCCCGGGAAACGGACCACGTAGTCCATCCGAACAATGAACGAGAGCCCTTGTGGGCAAAGCATTCCTCCTCATTGCAAGGGCTGACGAGTGGCTTTCTTGAAAACCCCAAGGATTGTCACGCGAAACGCCGCGAACAATCCGTTCGAGTTGACCAACCTCTCATACGCCACTCCCAAGAGAAACAACAGGGAAGAGAATTGCAGGTAAGACGGTTCGGGTTCTATTGTGGAGAGGCTCACCACTGTGAAACCGGCTTCTGTGAAAGCCCTTCTCAGTGTTGATACCGTGTTGGACCGGTACCTTGTCGGACAAGGATGCCCGGCCTGCTGCGGCAGCGCCCGTGCTCGGTTTGCAACAAGTCGGTGAAACCAGTAGGGAGTCAGTCGAGATATCAACGTCGTGTAGTGCCAGAGATTGGGGGTGCGGAAAATGAAATGCCCCTGCGGACGCAGCACGCGCCATATCTCTCTGGCGGCCAGGACCGGGGCCTCGATATGCTCAAGGGTGAGGCTGGACACAGCAACATCGAAGCTGCAATCCGGAAAAGGCATATCTTCCGCACGGCCAATTACGCCGCGATCAATCGCCGGATTGGAAAGGACTCCCTTGTCGGGATCCAGGCCGACCACCTCCTTGACCGTCCCCTTGAGGGGATGTGCAAATCCTCGTCCAGTCCCGGAGCCAATGTCCAATACTCGGGAGTCGCGATGGACATGGCGGAAAACCATCGTCGGATACTGCGCCGTGCCGTCGCGCCAGCCCGCGCAACTATCGTAGAATCTGTCCTTGAGAACTTCGACAGCTTTCATCCTCTGGTTCCCCGTCTCACGGCGGCCCTAGGATCTCCGGCACGCGACTCATATTCCCGTCTCACACGGGAAGAGACGAGGTGTGGTGATGCTTCCGTATCCTGGGCGAACCAAAGACAGGGCGTCAGGAAAACGAGCAGGTAAAGAACCTGTCCCGGAAGAATTACCAAGGACTGGATTATGGATATGGGGATAAACCACGCCAGGAAGACATACCAGATTTGAGCCGCGGGATTCCTCTGGTGGAAAGCCATATCCCAGAGGTGCCTGTAGAACATCGCCATCAAGAAGTAAATCAGAGCACCAAAAAACCAGAATTCTGAGAACGCATTCAAGGAGCCGGTGGCGAAAGTCCCGTATGGGGGACTCCATCCGTACAGGTCCTTTGTCGTGGGCGCGTCAGGCCACAAGCGTATCATGAGAGCGTTCTTGAACTCCGGGCCGACTATCTGCCTCGGCACCCATTGCCCCACGGTGGCGTTGTAGAAACCCGTGCCAAGACCGAAGGCCTTGGTCCTCTGGAAGGCAGCGGAGCCGATGATAAGGAAATCAAACTCTGCGTACTCCGTCCCGCGCACTACCCTGTGAACGGATCGTGGAATATCAATCTCTCTCAGCTTGGAGTGGTCCGCGCCCAGTTGACTGTGCGTCCGATATTGCGACCCTAGAACGACGCCGACGGCGAAAAGCACCAACGCCGTCATAAAGGCCCATCGCGGAGGCGCCCATCTTCGCACGAAGAAGAACGTAATGATGAAAATCATGCCCAACAACGCGGTCAAGGTGCGTCGGCCTAGAAACACGGTCAGGGCGAGAGGGTAAATGCAGAACATGGCCGTCATAAGGCCCTTCAAGAGGGTTGGGCGGGACAGAAGGCTCCACAGGCACAGCAGTGTTCCAGCATAGATCAATTTCAAGAAGAAAGCGTATCTTACGGGCGCGCCCCGCCATTTCAAGGAATAATGTCCGCCCACAGAAAATTGAGCTACGAATCCGCCCGTCAACTGGGCCAATAGGTATGCTGCAGAGAGTCCTATCAGGCACAACACAGTCCCGGCAACGAAGAGCTTGGCTGAAGAATAATGAGTGGGAGACTTGACCGCCGAAACCGGCTTCCGTTTGCCGCCCACATATCCCAGGAAACCCAATCCGGCGCACAGCACACACATGAGCAGTGCTATTTGCATACCATTGTCTTCGAGCGCAGCGGGCGGGATCTTGCGAGGATTGGAAACCGTACCGATTGCCTGAGGGACAACATACAGCAGCCAGGCGGCGCCGGCTAGCGTGGGGTACTGGTAGAACCTGTCCTTGTTGGACAATCCCCACACGAGCATCGTGAGCGCAATGCCGATGAGAAGTGCTAGGAGTATTATGGATATCATGCTCTAACGCCTCATTCAGGCGGCACAGCCGCGAAAGGAACGGGACGGGAACGAAACCTCCCGGACGGTCGCCTGACATCCTGCATTTTCACGTTACTTCTTCCCAACACACAGAATCTGGTATCTCTTGAGCAGAGAACACACGAGCCGGCGCGACAGCGGCCCTATCAACGGGGCCTGGTGAATTGCAAAGAGTTTTGGATGCCAGGCTGTTTTCAGAACGCAGCACCGCTGCACTTGCAACCCGGCTTCGGTGAAAAGATTTCCCAGGCTCAGGGGCGTCCACGTAAAGAGATGGTGGTTGCGGTCACTAGAGACGAAATTGCACTGATGCCTGTTCCCGATGCAATCGTGAGGCACAATGAAAACCGCTATGCCTTGCGGCTTGAGCCATTGATACACCTTCTTCATTGCAAACAACGGTGACAGAACATGCTCCAGAACATGGTTGGAGTAGATTACATCATAAAACGCCACGGGAGGCTGATCGTAATCAGAGTAGGTCTTGAAGAACACGCGCCGTGCATACTCGAGTTGATATGGATTGACATCGAAACCGTCAAGGCGTTTACAATCCAGGTGTGATGCAATTCCGCCTTTGCCACAGCCGAAATCAAGGACATTACTGTCAGGCCCAACAAAAGGACGAAAGAATTCGGCCTGCAATCTGTGTCCCAGGCCTTCCGGCAGATAACCGGTCTCAGCATATCGTCGTCCTTTACTGCCCAGATAATGCTCGGAGGATTGAGGATTCACTTTATTGTCCATCGCGTTTCTCCAGGTCCGTCCTCACTCGAGAACACAGCCAGGTGCGGACCGACCCCGGACGAGCCAGTCGTAGACATCGAGCATATCGCCGGCGAGCTTGTCCCAGGTGTAATTGCCTTCAATGAGCTTGCGTCCTTTTTGGCCCAGTTCCAGGCGGCCCCCAGGCGCCATACCCATCAGTCTCCTCAGCCCCCGCTCAACGCCTCGAGCAGTTGGTTCGCAGATGAACCCTGCACCCGCTACTTGAAGTTCTGCAAAGTTGCAGCCTGGTGTAATCAAGACCGGCAACTTGCAGGCCATCGCTTCCAGCACGGCAACGCTGAATCCTTCGCTGAAGGAAGGAAGAACGAACAAATCAGCGGCCGAAAGCGCCGCCAGTTTGAGGTTCTCATACAAAGGTCCTGTAAAGAGCACAGAATCCGATATGTCCAGCGCGGCAACTCCCTTTTCCACTTGGGCCTGATGGCCACCTTCGTCAGGACCTGCAATCAACAGGATCCAATCGGGATAATCCCTCCGTATCTGCGCCCACGCTTCGACGAGGTGCAGGAGCCCCTTCTTGGGATGTATTCTTGAAAGGAAGAGGACTATCGGACGGTTCTTCAGTTTCGGGAATTGTTCCATCAGAAGGGCTTCTTTGCCCGCCCGTTCGCCCAGGGCCGAGAGTTCTACTCCGTTCGGCACGACGGCAATCGGGTTCCCAAGGCCGTAATCTCGGAAGTGGTTCGCCTCGTCCATATTCAGTGCATGGAGGCAGTTGGCCTTTCGCAGGTCTTCATTCTGATAGAGTCGGGCCACCACACGCTTCTTCCAGGGGGATCTCCCAAGTGCCCAGGGCTCGAGCATGCCGACGGGGGCGATCAGGTACGGGATGCCCCTCTTGCGCGCTATGTCAGCCATATAATGAACAGGCATGTGCCACAGCCCGTGACCGTGCCACACATCGCTTGAATTTGAGTTTGTCAAGCGATCTCTTAATGCCCTCGATGAGGACAGCAGTTTCGGAAAGGATGGCCGACAAGTTATCAGTTGCAACCCGGCAACAGAGCTAGATGCAACGTCCTCCGACTGAACGGTTAGCAATGTCACGGCATTGCCAGCTCGCGCCATTGCTCCAGCGAGGGCAGGAACAGCTTTTGAAGTCCCGCCGCTGGAGCGCGAAAGACCACTTATACAATGGACCACACGCATGGCCTATTTCTTCAGGGACCAGAGCGTCGCGTGAGCGAAAAGTCTCTGCTCCAATCCAGATAGCAGAGAACCCCGTTGTTTCTTGAAAGCGCTCGGGACTTGTATGGCAGCCAGCAAACCCGCGGCGAACCTGTCGGGACCCCACTTGGAAATAATCTCCCTCGAGTTTTCACCCATGGCCTCGCGTGTTTCTTGGGCCAGTTGTGTCATCCGCGCCATCAAGTTTGCAAGCTCTTCGACATCGTTAGGATCGAACAGAAAACCATTTCTTCCGTCTTCCACAAGATCATAGTGACAGCCCGCTCTATTGGAGACCAACACGGGCAAGCCGCTCGCCATGGCTTCGTTGACGACGAGGCCCCACGTATCCTTGAGACTGGACAATACGAATGCGGAAGCGAGACCGTAATACTTGGGCAAGTCGCGTATCTGTCGGAATCCGGGCCAGATAATATCCTCAATATGCAGATCGGACGCCTGATGCTTGAGGCTTGATTCCAGCTCTCCACTGCCGCACACTACCAGTCCCCACGGACTTCTTACGCGTGAGCGATACCGCGCGTATGCCTCTATTAGAGTGTTCAAGTTCTTCACCCGGATAAAGCGAGCGCAGGCAAGAAAAAAGTGGTCAGGCAGCCCGAGCCTGTTGCGCCAGAGCTTCTCCTTTGATCGGACGGCCCTGGCTTCTTGGTCGAAATATGCATTGTCCACCGCATCATAACCGAGGAAAATGTTCTCCTGTGACATGCCAAGCTCGACACAGTAGGCTTTCTGTGGGGAACCTCCGACGAGAGCGGCATCGTATTGTCTCACCAGACGTCTCTTGACCCACTCGCTCCAGCCAAAGCGCCGTGAGTCATCCTTCTTGCTGGCTGACATGAGAATGGCTCTTGAATTGTGTTTTCTGCACCAGTATAAACTCGCTCGCGACTCTGGAAAACCCCACCCGACAACAGCGACCACATCCGGACGGGTTTCGTCCAACGCTCTGTGAACTGCTTTCACGGTTTCCTTGCATGCGAGGTTTTCGTAATCCCGGTTCTCAAAAAGCGTCACCTTCGTAAAGTGCTCCGGTCCCCTTTGCATATCACGTTGGTATCCCCCGTCCCATCGGGTGATTTCTATCCCGACAGCTGACATGCCCTCTTGACGCAGCAACCGCCCGGCTGCTTCCAGGCGGGCGAGATGGTAGGGACCGATCCACGCCCACACTATTGCAACTTTCCTTGAAATCGCCTCCCCTCCGAGTC
>JAUWZH010000111.1 GCA_030615435.1 Candidatus Brocadiaceae bacterium
TTCCCCCGCCGTCTCCGAGGCCGCCCTGCGGCCCATCACCCTCATCAAGGACACCGAGCAACAGCTCGCGGCATTCGAAGAAGCTATTGTGCATCGCTCCTGAGTTCCTCCGGCCGGCCCGACGTTCTTCGCCGACACAGAGCCCTGTAACTGGTCGGAATGGGCCCTCCTGTGGAGCAAAAAAAGCGAAAATCGCAATTCCATCGGGCAGAAGCGCCCAAGTCGGACACATGCCTCCGGAGGAAAGAGTATATTCCAGACGGCTTTCTGGACTCATTTCGCGCCGTTCTATCATCGGAGGGGAGACCAGACAGGCTGGGCGATGCGACGAATGGACGGGAGACAGACTGAATTCACGCAGCGTGCAGGATTCACGAGCACACGGAAGGAGTGGATGTACGATGGCGAAGACCGACTACGCAAGTGAGCTGGAATGGTTCAAGGACAACGAGAAGCCTGAGCCAACTCTGCTCGTGGCAAACAGTCCGCAGCAGATCCGCATCGTCGTTGCCTGGACCAACACCACGGTCAAGAGGAGGAAAAGGCTGACGAAACGACCCAGCAGCTCAGAAGCGGACAGGTGGGAATGGCTCTGGGAGAATACCGAGTTCTCGCAAGACGAGCTTATGGCCAAAAGCGCTGTCCCCCAGGGGAGCTTCGACATCAGGTTGACGGCCCTTGTAGGAAACCGAGTGCTCTATCCCGATGGCACCGTGAACTCGTTCGTCAACCGCTACTTACACGAGAAGGTGCTTAAACTGCTGGGTGGTAGCAGCGGAAAACCGTGACCGATTCCCACCGAGACCCTGATCCGCGGGGGGGCAGCAAGTCCGGCAGCCGGCATGCGAAGAAGCATTAGGTGAGTCGAACCGCTCCCCCCAGGCAGAAACGGCTTGCCCGACAATGTGGTGTCTGTGGGGGTACAAATCTTTAGGCACGCCATGCTACGAGCCGAAGAAGTCAAGCTCTCAGAGCTCAAGCCCTGGATGGGGAACCCCAGGGTGAATGACAAGGCCGTTGACGCTGTCGCGCAAAGCATCAAACGCTTTGGGTTCAACGTCCCGATCCTGTGCGACCAGCATTTGGAAATCCTGGCGGGGCACACTCGTTGGATGGCCGCCAAGAGGCTCGGGATGCAGACCGTTGCCGTCATTCGTCTCGACCTCCAGGACGGCGAGAAACGAGCCTTCTCCATTGCGGACAACAAGACCGCAGAGCTGTCCGACTGGAACACGAAAAGGCTTCGCGAAGTGCTGCACGAGCTCCGCGCGAAGGCCATTCCTATCGATGGGATCGGCTTCCGTAAGAACGAGCTGCAACAGCTTCTCAGAGCGACTTCAGTCGACGAGAATGACCTGCCCGGGACCCCGATTGAAGCAAACACTCGCCGCGGCGATCTCTGGGTTTTGGGCAAGCACCGCCTGCTGTGCGGCGACTCCCGTTGTGAGGACTGCATGGCAAGACTCACAGGCGGCCGGACGGTCCAACAGGTCTTCTCCGGCCCCCCGTACTTCAACCAGCGGAGCTACGCCAAATGGGACGACTTCGAGATCTACATGTCTGATATGGAACGGATCGTGCGCAGCCGCGCCAGTTTGCTTGCGGACGGTGGCATCCTGGTGTGGAACATCGGGCATGACAGCCGGTCGCATATCGACCTGCTGAGCCATCACTCTCGGCTGATCGAGGACGCAGGGCTGCAGTATCTGGACACGATCGCATGGGTAAAGGCGAGCGCGAACTTCTCTCTGCCCCGTAACATGCACATCCGACGCAATCAGATATACTACCCCGCGTTCCAGTGGGAGGGACTCCTCGTCTTCCAGAAGCCGGGCAGAATGCCCCGCATGGCGGACGAAGCCTTGACATACATGCTAAATTACCAGACAGACGTCTGGCAGGTCCCAGCGGTGATTGACCAAGTGGAAAAGCGTGGGCATCCCGCTGTTTGCCCAGTGGAGATTCCCTACCGATGCATCATCGCGTACAGCGAACCTGACGCCTCTGTCTTGGAGCCCTTCGGCGGATCGGGAACAACGCTCGTCGCAGCAGAAAAGGCCGGCAGAACAGCACTCCTTATGGAAAGGCTCCCCGGCTATTGCGATCTGGCAGTGAAGAGATGGCAAGCGTACACTGGCCTGAAGGGTAGGCGATATCGGCGTCAACGGGACTGCACGTGCACCGGGACCTGACATGAACACAGAACGCGGTTCGCTCTTTGGGCCAGGCAGTTGCTTCCCCCGGCTGCCGTCACAGTACGGGGCGAAGCGCCCGGACGGTCTTCGGTTCGAGTGCATCTATCTGGCCAAGGGCAGCATAGCGACGCCGAATCGTGAGCGGTTCGTGAGGAATATCTGTGCCCTCTATCCCGAAGCCGCGGTGGTCGAGCACCTGGATACCGCTCACAATCGGATCGAACTGGGGGAATCTGATCCGCTGAGGCGTCACCAGGTGGGCAAGAAAGCCCTGGTCTTCGGAGAGCACCTATCGCCCGTCCGATTCAGCGAAGAGGATGGCAACACGTGCCCGAACTACTGGCATTTCTCCCCCTATGGGTTCTGCCCCTATGACTGTTCTTATTGCTACCTGGCCGGCACGCAAGGCGTCTATTATGCGCCCACGGTCAAGATCTACGTGAATCTGCCGGAGATGCTGAGCGAAGTGGACGCGATTGCGACGGACATCGGCGAGCCGACAGCGTTCTACGTGGGAAAGCTACAGGATGGTCTCGCCCTCGATCCATTGACGGGCTATTCGACTGTCTCGGTTCCCTTCTTCGCCGAGCACCCGTTCGCCCGACAGGTCATCCTGACGAAGAGCGCCGATGTCGAAGGGCTGCTTCCGCTGGAGCACGGAGGGCACACCTTCCTGTCCTGGAGCTTGAATCCCCCCCGCATTGCCGGTCAGTTCGAAGGCGGTAGTCCGCCGTCACAGGGCAGGCTCCATACAATGAGGCGTTGTTCTGACGCCGGCTATCCGGTTCGTGCCGTCATCATGCCAATCATTCCGGCTGAGGGATGGGAAGAGCTCTATTCTGAGTTCGTGCGCGACCTAGTGGGCTCTGTCCCGCTCCAACGACTCACGCTCGGTGGCATCTGTAGTTACAGACACTCCCGGCAGCTCATGGAACGGAAGCTCGGCGCCAGTAACGTGATCTCACGCCACATAGAGGCGCGTCAAACGGGCGACGGGCGCGTCCGCTATCCGCAGGCACTCAGGATTCGCCTGTACTCGCATATCATCCGAGAAGCCCGGCAGGTCCAGCCAGACCTCCGTGTCGCGCTGTGCCTGGAGGAGCGGGCAGTCTGGGAGGCCCTGGGGCTGCGAGATGCCATCGGCCGCTGCAACTGTGTGCTGTAGGAACGTGTTCAGAGATGGAGTCACGCCAGGAGCGCCGCCAAGTGCTCAAACGACCTTCCGATGGCCAGCAACGCCTCTGGCGTCGCGAAGACATGCGCCCCTACTGCCCGCCCGTGCTCATCAGCGCGTGCCTGCTCGGGATTCCATGTCGCTGGCACGGCCGGCGTCCCAAGCGGCGGGACGAACTGATTGAGCGCCTGAAGAAAGGCTTCGTGCTTGTGCCCGTGTGTCCTGAGCAGCTCGGCGGGATGCCGACGCCACGCACCGAGGAGTACCTCAACGGCACAGGAGCCCAGGTCCTGGACGGGGGCTTGCGCATCATTGCGCCAGAAACCGGCGAAGACGTGACCCGTTTCCACGTCAACGGGGCGCATTACACGCTTGAGATCGCGCAAGCAGTTGGCGCCACGCGCGCCTACCTGAAAGGCGGCAGTCCGTCATGCGACAAAGAGGGCGTGACAGGCGAACTGCTGAGCCGGGCCAGCATCCGCGTAATCCGTGTCTCCTGAACTGCCCATTCTCAGACTGCACGGCGACGCATTGCAGAGGTCATCATGAGAAGAAACAGGTTCGAAGATGCACTTGACGGGTTCAAGCAAGAAGAGCAGCCCGAGGCAGTTCTCCTCGTCGCAAGCCACAAGGATTACGTCAACATCGCGTCCGCGTGGATGCACGTCAGCGTGCGCCGTCGGAGACGACTGACCAAAGCTGCCGGCACCTCGGAAGCAGATGAGTGGGACTGGCTCTGGGAGAACGCCCAGTTTTCAATAGAGTCGCTGAGAGAGAGAAGCGGCGTTCCCGAGAAGCGGTTCCAAGACAGGCTCGACACGCTGATAGCGAACCGAGTAATCTACCCAGACGGCAGCGTCAACTCATTTGTCAGACGCTATCTGCACGAGAAAGTGCTGACACTACTTGGTGTGGACGCCAAGACGCGTCGGGAACTGAAACTCGCGGCGGAAGCCCCACGCTCACCCTGATTCCGTCAGTGCCCGCCCCGCCGTGCTGAGCACTCCGCGGATGCGCCCAGTAGTGCCTAACCGCTGGCAATCAAAGGGGTTAGTAGACGGTTGCATTCGCGCTTGCCGGCTTCTGTTTGTAAACCACGCCAGCGCAAGCTATTACGGCCTGATGGCTCCCCGAAGGCAACCCTCTTCGTAACCACTCTCAGATTGCAGAAGTCGCACGCCGTTTACAGGCAACTGCTTACGTCAGTGCGGTTCCCGTTCCACCGAACGTGACGCTCCTGTGAAAATGCGGAGCTGGCTGGAGGCCATCAGCGAATATGAGCACGGAGCGGATAACCTGGGCTGGGCCTTCGACATCCAGCTCGAGAAGCCACCACGGCGGCTCTCTGATTCCGGGGACGGGAAGCCCTCACTACTCCCGCGTACGACCCCTGTGCCAAATCCTGCACTACGGGCTCGACCGGGCCGTTCCCAACCATGGGCCTTGTCGCCGCATTCCTATCCCTTGCCCCCAACGATCCCGGGCTCCTGCCTTGGGCAATCGTCTACGGCTACGGGACCCGCTCCCATGGTCAGCCGGAGAGAGCGCTGGCGGACGCCTGCTGGCACAAAGTAAGAGATGGAGGTGTGCCCGACCGGCAGTGAGGCTGATCAATGCGGTGTGAACAGAACCGCGTACTCGGTTACTTCTTTCGGGCTGCGCCCCCCTTGGGACTGATGCTGATGATGTGTGGCATAGGAGGTCACCCGGCAGTCCCTGTTGGAACACACTGCCCGAATGACGTCCGCAATGTTGGCATCGCCAGCATCCGCGTAACTCCATACACAGGTCCAGCCAGTGTCGAGCACGCCGCCGATGGCGTCTGCGAGCGCCCTCTCCATCCGCGTCTGTTGACGTGTGAAGAACTCAGACGAGAATCGCTCGCCCTTCCGCTTATCCGGCGCTCTCCCTTTGCCTACGCTTGATGGGTAGGTGTAGTCGACCAGCGTCTCGAGAACGTGGTAGTAGCGGCTGTACTCCTCCCTTCGGTAAGGGGCGTCGAGGTACACGGTCACAGGACGACCGGACAGCATCTCCCGGCAACGCGCAAGAGCGGACCGCCAAGGACCTGGAACAGTCTTGACTTCGTGCAGCGCCCTTTCGCTTTCTTCGGCGAGCGATACGAGTCTGACACAGAACTCCTGGGTGATCGGGAAGGCGCGCCTTTCGAGCAGTCGGCTCACTCGGTAGCGATCGAGATCCTCCAGATTGCTGAAGGGAGGCTGAGCGAAATGACCAGCGTAACTTGTCGCCATGGCGCTGGCAGTGACCACGAGAGCGCCCAGCGCCCACGCCCGGTCCAAAGCGTCCTGAATCTGGTCTACAGCGTATCGGAGACTGTCGAGTTCAATGCTCTGCCTGAGCCCGAAGAAGGTGTTCGCGAAGTAAGTAGTGAACAGGCAATACGGAAACGCTTCTGGGTCCTTCTGACGTATGCGTACTTCCGCGACGGGATCCCACGGACCAACCTCTCCCCCGTTCGGATAAGTAGGGCACCTTTCATGGAACTCCTTGTAATCCGCGACGAGCTGCTCCGTCTCGTCACTATGGAAGAGCAAGTCTTCCCGGGCAACGAAGTCGCCAAGCATCTCTACGAGAGCGTCAACGTGCTGACCGGCAACAGGAAGCAGCGTTTCGATAAGCTGCTCCGCCTTCTGCCGTGAGAAGCCGCCGCCTTGTACCAGGCCAAGAAGCGTGCAGAACCTCTCCGCGTCAGAGGCAACAGTAGGCCAGCATCTGCAAAAAGCCGCTGACGCCGCGCCCGAGCCACACATCAAGTCGACAACCGTGCCATTGCGCGGTGTCACGTGAGCCATGGTCTCAGTCAGAAACCCAGCAAGCGCGCGCTTCGACCCCATGTAGTATGCAGTATTCGCGAACTGGCTGGCTCGGACGTCAGCAATCCTCCGGGCTCTCGCGACTTGCTCGCCAGCATAGCTCGCCAGCTCTTCCGAATGGGTACGAAGCCGCGATTGAGAGAAGTAGGCCATGTCAACGGGACGGTCCTGCCTGCCACTGGCGCCAAGTTGCGCTACGGCCATCAGCCCACGCAGGGCGGCAGGAAACGCATGATCCATTGTCCTTGCAGATACCGGGAGCAGCACTTCAGTACCGCCCGTGAGCTGAAGACGCCCGACAGTGCTCTGCTGGAACAAACCGTCACGGAACCAGACGGCTGCCTCGTCGCCCTTCACTCCCTCGATCACCGGCAGCAGCGATAGCAGATCGCCGTATAGAACCACACGGCCAGCCTCCGTCTGGAAGGTCGGCAACACGTTCTGACGCATTAGTGATCTTACGAGTTCAGCCCGCTCTCCTAGCCCGAACTCTTTTTCCAGCACGGAGGCACATTCCTGTGTCGGTATGAAGCGCATCACCGTACGGCCTGTCTCGTAAACACGCGAAGCACTCCGTGTTCCTCCCATTCGCACGGCACCTCAGGAACAAGCACAGATCCCCCCATCCTTCGGATCCACGACTCGACACGTGCCAGCCCGATCCGCTTGTGGAAATTGCCTGCGAGCACTCCCCCCGGCTTGAGACTGCCCCACACGGCCTCAACGTCTTTGTAGTCGTAGACGAGGTGTAGAGCATACGACGAAAAGGCCCCATCGAAAGGCTCTCCGCGCCAGTTCAGCAGCTCCTCTGGACGAAACGTCCTCATGCCTCTGTTCGAAGCGACGCTCCTCATGACTTCGCAGCGATCCACACCAACAAGCTCGATGCCGGAGCCGGCAAGCACACGGAGCGACAGACCAGTGCCACAGCCGTAGTCAACAACCACCTGGCCTTGCCCCAGGCCTCCGTGCGCCTGCAGGAGATGCAGAAGGTTCGCGATGTTTCGGCAGTTGCGCTCAACGTCTATGTATGTCTCGTAATCCTCACCGAGTAGCGAAAAGAAGTGGTCCACCAGCTTCTGCCTTGCAATCCCTTCCTTGGCCGGCATAATGAGCACGAACCGATCCAGATACCTCATTGCCTCCAACCCAGTGGCGTCAACCACGAGATCCAGGGCCCGCTCTGCCTCATTCCGGGAGCGGATCACCGTGACGCCGTCCTCGCAGGCCATCACACGTGAGGCTCCCAGGCATCGCAGTACCGTACCCTCTTCACTGTGTGGGCAAAGGAGCACAACGCAGTTGTCAGATACTAGCCTCATTAACAATCTTCCTGGCGATGCTTTGCCCGTACTCATCCACAAACATGTGCAGGCTATGTGCCATGTATGACAGTTGTCCCATGCCAATGTGGCCGGAGAACTCCGCCTTCACTCGGGACTGTATGGTGTCAGCAAGGTATTCACTGAACCTTATCGATCCGTACAGGCTGTAAGGAAAGCCAACCAGTACCTCCACTGTCCGCCACGTGAAACTGAAGCTAAGCACGACGTCGTCCGACTTGAACCGCGGAAGAATCCTGACCGACACAAGACCCAGTGGCGTGATGTCATTTCCTCCCGTCACCTCATGGGGAACCACCAGTATGGCTCGCCGAGTAGCAAACCTGCGAGACGGTTCGTTGATTATCCCCACCAGATGACTCAACACACCCTCGATCTGCCCAGTGGCGTTTAACGTCCGCCCAAACAGGCTATCCTCATCCAGGAAGACTCTCTCGAAATAGGATTCGAGTTCGCACACCTCATCTTGGTAGAAGGCGGGGACCTTTGCACGAGTGGGGTCT
>JAUWZH010000120.1 GCA_030615435.1 Candidatus Brocadiaceae bacterium
CCATTATGGACTACATTGCCGAGCACAATGAAAACCCTGAGACGTTCTGTTGGTCGGCCAAAGCTGAAGACATCCTCGCAAAAGTCAGCCGTGCCAGGGCTGTTTTGGATAATGTATCATCAGGCTGAAACACAACACTAGTCACCTCTGCACCCGAATTGCTCAGGCTCACGCTCATCCAGTGGCTCCTCCAAGGCAAGAGCTCTGTTGGCAAGTGATAGACAGAGCGATCGCAGTTTCTCGATTTCTGGACGTTTCTCAGGTCCGAACTCTCGTGGATTGTCAGCGATCCGCGTAAGCGCATCTGTAACACGGCCCGCTTCCCTAACAAGCTCATCGATAGTCGTCAAGGAAGGCTCGAGGCCTGGATCCGAATCTAGCAATGCGTGTTTCATCGCCACCGCAGTGGTGGGGTCTATCAACGACTTGGGTGAGGCAGGCTCCGGCACAGACACTATCGACTTACGAAGCATGCCGATCAGTCGGCGAACAGCTTCGAAATGCCCCGCCCGTTCTAAGAGGAAATCATCAATTTCGGTCGCCGCGTAACACGAGACTGTTGCGAGGTCACCCTGTAGCTCCCAGACCGCTTCGTTTCGCGGTCTCGGGTCAGGATCGATCCCTTTTTCCGTTCCAGGAGTCCGCGCCATAACCATGCCCCTTTCAGAGAGCGTCTTGCAGTTCGTGTTCCACAACTGAGAGTTGTCGCCTATTATAACGATTCACCAGGCGGTTTTTCAACCGGACCGTACGAAACCGAACGGACATCCCTGCCATTGCTGTGGCTTTCCCCGATGTGCACGGCGGGAATGGTCAAGAGGGGGGAGGTGTGAGTCCCGCCATCACCGACTTGCGCCGGATGCGGCGTAGGCTCCGGCTCAGGTGTCGGCCATGGAGGTACTTCCACATCCTCAGGTTCTTGCCGAGCAGATTGCGCATGTGAAGGCGCAGCAGGCGGCTCGCCGCGACGATCTCCCGGGGTTCCAGCCGGGTGCGATCCTGCGGCGGCGCTTCCCGGCACGCGAGATCGGATAGCAGGGAGAGGCGTTCGGCTTTCACGGGCGTGACGCGCGGGTGCGGTTCGGGGTAAAGCCGGCGCCCACAGCCTGTGCAGAGCGGCCCTCCATGGTGGTGGCTGAAAAGCAGCCTGCCGCTCGTCGGCAGGTTCCCGCTGCACTCTGCGCAGGTGTCGAAAGTGGGGCAGGCGCCGTAGTGCCGCAGGGCGCCCATCTCCAGCAGCAAGACTGACAGGCCGAGGTTCTCGCCCTTCTCGAAGCGGCGCAGGCACGCCAGCAGCAGCCCGTAGAGCCCCTGACACGGCTCGGCCTCGGTCGTGAAATTCAGCATCAGCTCGGCGGCGTAGTAGCCGCAGAGGATCCGCTCCACGCTTTCCCCCATGCCGCGAAAGGCTTCCAGCAGGGAGCGCTCCGTGAGGTTGAGCAGGGAGCCGGAGCGTCTCTGCGTGTAGACCAGCTCATAGGCCCCCAGCAGTTCGAATCCCGTGCTTATCCCCCGCTTAGGGGCCCTCAGCAGACCCTTCGCTATGAAGGAGAGCAGGCCGCAGTCGGGCGTCAGGAAGCACGCCACCTGGCTGGTGTTGCCGTAGGGCGTCCTTCGCAGGCAGACGCCTTCCGTGCGGTGGTATTTGGCCACGGCGTCGCCCCCTCAGTTCTGGCTGAGAACGAGAATCAGCCGGACTCGCCCCGCCGGCTCGCAAACCCGGGGATGGGGGTCACTCGGACCGTTCCGAGTCCTCGCCTTCCAGTCTCTGGAGCAGCACCCTGCGAACCCTGCGGTCGTCGCTGTCCAGCACGCGCAGCAGGACGCCGTTGTGACGCAGCTCCAGCCCCTTCCGGGGCACGCTGGCGAACTGCGCCATCATGAAGCCCCCCACGGTGTCGTAGCCTTCGTCCTCCGGCAGGTTCACGCCGAGCAGCTCATTGACCTCGTCCACGTGCAGGCGCGCGTCCACGTCGAGCGTGCCCGGGCCGAGCTTCCGGATGCGGTCCTGTTTCCCCTCAGCCTCGAAGCCTTCCTCGAGCTCCCCGACGATCTGCTCCACCACGTCCTCGATGGTCACCAGGCCCGTGACCCCGCCGTATTCGTCAAGGATGACCGCGATTTGCAGATGCTGCTGCTTGAAGTCCCGCAGCAGGCTCACCGCTCCCTTGGTCTCCGGCACGAAGAACGGCTTGTGCATCAGCCCCCGCAGGGAGTGTTCGCCCGCGTCGGGCCGCACGGCGGCCGGCAGCAGATCCTTCACGTGCAAGACCCCCACCACCCTGTCGCGGACCCTTTCGTAGAGGGGAAAGCGGCTGTGATGGTAACTGGCGGCCATTTCGACGGCCTTGGGCAACGGCGTGTCCACCTCCAGGCACTCCATCTCCGTGCGGGGGGTCATGATCTCGTGGACTTCGGCGTCCTCGAACTCCAGGACCCCCTCGATCATGTCCCTTTCGTCGCTCAGGATTGCGCCCTCCTTGGCGGCGTCTTCAATGGCGACTCTGATCTCTTCTCTCGCAGCGTCCACCACCTCCTCGTCCGGAATGGGGGCAGGCCCGGAGGCGGGCTTCCTACGCAACAGGCGAAACGGCAGCGCCACGAACCAGGCGGCTTGCAAGGGGGGAAGCAGGGCGATCAGCACGGCCGTCGCCCAGTTTCTGCCGATGAACCTGCCGGCCAGCTCGGCGGCGATCATCGCTGCCGCCCCGACGGTCAGCACTGCTGCGAACAACCCGCTGGGCCCGCCGAAGCGCGCGGCCAGGATGGCTACGACGGCCACAACGCCCATCCCGCGCCCGACGATGCAGAAGACCTTCGCCGGCCCGGCCCTGTCCAGATATCGGAAGTAACGATCTCGCACGGCAGGACGCTCCAGGGTTGCCTCGAGCTTGGCCCAAGAGGCGAAGGTCAGGGCGGACTCCGCCATCGCCAACACCAGAACCGCCAGCCACAATGCGGCCACTATGATGCCTGACAACAAGGATTATTCCTCCAGAAGGGTTTTGGAATCCAGCACATGTCCCGCAGAGGCGAGCAATGCCAGTTCACGCTCGTGCATGTGCTTTCTCTGCTCTGGGGCCGCGTCGTCGTGCCCCAGCAGGTGAAGCACCCCGTGCACGGCGTAGAGCAGCAGCTCCTCCTGCGGGCCGTGCGTCACACGTTCGGCCTGGCGCAGCGCCTCGTCCGCGTTGATCACCACTTCCCCCTCCAGGTGGCCGAGGCGGCTCTCGTAAGGGAAGGCGATCACATCGGTGGGACGATCGCGCCCCAGGTATCTTCGGTTCAACCGCGTGATCTCTTCATCGCCCACAACCGCCACACTCAGCTCTGCGCTCTCGACGGCCTCCGCCAGAACGCCCTGCAGGGTACGCCTGATCGCGCGGGTGTTGCAAGCGACGCTATCCTGTCGGTTGACTACTTCTATTCGAAGCTTTCTCATGCTGTTCTGCCGGGGCCCTTTGCTCTTTGCCTTCCTGTTCCGGGTAGGGGGCGCGGCGGTGGAAGACGGCCGTCAGGCCCCTCACCAGGATTCTCTCGATGCGGTGGAGGTCCGTGATGCTGAGCCCCGACTCGTCGAGCTGGCCGTCATGGAGCCTGTCGAGAAGAATCCCGTGGACCTGCTCCTCGATCCTGGCCGCCGAGGGCGACTCCAGGGAGCGAGAGGCGCTCTCCGCAGCGTCGGCGAACATGATGCAGGCCGCCTCCTTGCTCTGTGGCTTGGGCAGGCGGTAGCGGAAGGACCTTTCCTCCGGCTCCTCGTTTTCCGCGCTTTGCTGCTTCGCCCTGCCCCAGAAGTACTTCATCATGCTCGTGCCATGGGACTGGAGGATGATGTCGCTCACCTCCCTTGGCAGGCCGTGCCGGCGCGCCTCCTCCTGACCGTCCCGGGGATGAGCGCAGATGATGAGACGACTCATGCTGGGGGAAAGATCATCGTGGGGGTTTCTCTGGTCCGCCGGGATGTTCTCCTCGAAGTACTCCGGATTCTTCAGCTTTCCGACGTCGTGGAAGTAGGCGCCGACGCGGGCCAGAAGGGGGTTGGCGCCGATGGATTCGGCGGCTTCCGCCGACAGGCTGCCCACCAACATGCTGTGATGATACGTGCCGGGGGCCTCCAGCAGCAGTCGCTGCATCAGCGGCTGGTTCGGGTCGCTCCATTCCAGCAGCCGAATGTTGGTGGTGATCCCGAACAACCCTTCGATGCCCGGAAGCAGGCCGCTGACCAGGACGCCGCTCACCACGCCGTTGCCGAGGGCGCAGAGCGAATCGAGGAAGAGCGCCGACTCCCAGAACCGCAAATGGGGCACCATTACGCCTTCCGGCGCCAGGAGCGCCAGCCCCCACACGGCGGCTAGCTGGGCCAGCCCGGCTATCAGGCCCGCCTTGATCAGCGTGGTGCGGGTGCGAACGTTTCCCGTCAGCAGAGCCGCCGTCATTCCTCCCAGCATCAGGATGATGAACCCAGTGTCGGCCCCGCGCTGAGCCAGGCCCACCAGGAGCCCGTAGAGGACCGCCGTCTCAAAGCCGAAACGCTGGTCGTAGACCAGGCAGAGCACAATGACGACCAGGGGAACCGGCACCAGGAGCACCGGCACGCCGAGCACGACGAACAGGCGTGCAACGCCCACCAGAGCAAGGGTCAGCAGGCCGAAGGAGAGGCGCTGGAGCCTGCTGCGCAGCAGCTCGGGGCAATGACGCACGAGGTGCACCCCACCCGCCCCCGCAAGGATCAACAGCACCACCGCCAGCCCGACCATGCGCTGATAGAGGAGCCGTCTGCCCGCCTTGCTCTGCCAATAGTGCTCCCGATCCGCCTCGAGTTCCGCCAGGTGCTGGCTGAGCACCACCGTGCCTTTTCTCAGGATCAACGTGCCCTTGGCGACGTGCTCCATCACCGGCTTTTGTGCCTCCTCCTCCGCCTCGGCGCGTCGCTGCGTCAGCTCCCTGTCCATCTCCATGGTGGGATGAAGGACGGCGGCGAAGGCTCTCAGGGCCAGCGCTCTGCGTTCATCGGAGAGGTTGCCGAGGGCCTTCTCGAAGGCCGCGCCGAAGCTCTCGGAGGTGCCGCTGAGGGGTATCACCTCGCGGGCGGAAACCAGGATTTCTTCCTCGCTGGCGGGCCCGTCGCGCACTGCTATCTGTTCGGGCCGCCACGGGGCGTTCCTGCCCCACTCAAGGGGGCTTACCAGGGGCATCCGGCCAAGCCCCAGGAGCGCCTCTTCGATGTGCCCCTTCCGACCTCTGAGGGCGGGCAGCAGGCGCTGCATCTCTTCCCTCAGCGACGCGTCCTCAATGCGTTCCCACAGCGGACCGGCCTCCCCTTCGGCCAGGGCGGAGAGCAGTGCGCGGGCGGATGCCTCGAACTTCCCCGTGGTTCTTCGGAGCACCAGCGGCGTCCGGAGGCGGGCCCGTTCCCTCGCCGCACGCGTGGCGGCGATGTCCCGGCATTCGAAGGAAGTCCCCGCCGTGAAATCGCGCGGAGCGGGCTCGCCGAGCCTCGCCTCCAGGGGGGGCCTGCCGCTGAGCAGGATCACGTAGACTCCGGCGACGACGGCGAGGAAAAACGCGACAAGCCCCGCCCCTTGCCGGCCGTGCAAGTTCTTTGCAGGGCCGCTGCCGAGGGAGCCGTTCGGGCCGGGAGCCGCGCCTGAGGCGCGCCCCTTCCCGCGGGCGTTCTTAGAGGGCTGAACGGCAGATCTGGAACGCCGCATGACGGTGGTCCTCTTGGTGTGGGGAGGCCCTTCTACTGTCTGGCTTCCTGCGTATCGGAGGAAGCCCCTTTCTGGTAGGCGTTCACTATCTCCCGGACGAGCTCGTGCCGCACGATGTCTTCCAGGCCGAGCCGCATGAAACCCACCCCCTTTATGCCCCTCAACCTGCTGTGCACGTCCACCAGTCCACTCTGCTGCTCCGGGGGCAGGTCCACCTGGGTTATGTCTCCGGTAACGACGAGCTTGGCCGTGGTCCCAAGCCTGGTGAGGAGCGTCTTCATCTGGTCCACACTACAGTTCTGAGCCTCGTCCAGGATGATGAAGGCATCGTTGAGGGTGCGGCCCCGCATGAAAGCCAGAGGAAGGATTTCGATGAGGCCGTTGTCCACGTACTTCTTCACTGTCCTGGGAGGCATCAGGTCGTGCAGGGCATCGTAGAGGGGACGCAGGTAGGGGTTGACCTTGCTGCGCAGGTCGCCCGGCAGGAACCCCAGGTGTTCGCCGGTCTCCACGGCGGGGCGGCACAGGACGATCCTCTTTAGCTCGCCTCGCTTCAGGTAATCCAGGGCGACCGCCACGGCGAGGTAGGTCTTGCCCGTTCCGGCGGGGCCGATGCAGAACACGATGTCGTTTTCGAGCATGGTTTGAACGTAACGGGCCTGCCCGGCGGTTTTCGGACGCGCGGAGCAGGCCGGTGAAAACCCATCCTGGTGCGTGCGCGCCCCTTCCGCCTCGCGGCCCGGGGCCTTGCGCTCCTCTATGATTTCCGCCACCACGCCCTCGCTGAGGTCTCCGCTGTTGTCCAGGTGTTCCTGCATTGCCTGGAGCACTTTCAGGCAGGCCGCCATCTGTTCGGGCGGTCCCTCCAGGGTGACGTCCTGCCCCCGCGCGACCACCTTCACGTCGAACGCCGCGCGCAACTGCCTCAGAAAGCTGTCGCGCGGACCAAGCAGCCTTATCAGACGCTCCCTGTCGGGAAATGTCAGCTCTTCGTGCAAGGTATCCAGGCGGGACAGCCCGCAGGCTGCCCCGACCCTCCTATGCGCAATGGTAAACCGCCGTGAAAAAGAGGTAACTGAATGGCAACGCAAACAAGAGGTCGTCCGTCATGTCCAGCATTCCACCGTAGCCGTGGGGCAGATTCCCCGAGTCCTTCACTCCCGCCTGCCGCTTCAGCAGCGACTCGCTCAGGTCGCCCAGCATCGCCACCGGCGCCAGGAGCAGTCCGTAGAGTGCCGCCTGCGCCGGGCTCAGGATGCTGCTCCAGCCGACGGCGCTCAGCGCCAGGGCCGTCAGCACGGCGGCCAGGGCGCCGCCGATTGCGCCCGCCCACGTCTTCCGGGGGCTGAGACGCGGCGCCAGGGGTGGCCCTCCGATGAGTTTCCCTGCGTAATATGCACCGATGTCGGTGCTCTTGCAAACGGCAACTGCCGTCAGTACGGCGGGAACGTCCCACCGCGCTCTCATGGCCCCGAGGAAACCGAAGGGCACCGCCACGTGGAGCAGCCCGAGCACGAATAAGGATGCGCTCGAGATGCTTCCCTCCACGCGCGCCCGCAGAACCCGGTCGGCCATCAGGATGAACGCCGCGCCGCACAAACCCACGGCGACCGTGGTGCCCGGCTGCCGAAGCCACGCGGGGCAGACGGTGAAGTGCCCGTACAGATACGCCCAGCCCGCCCACTGGAGCGCCAGCAGCACCACCCCGCCGGCCACGAACAAGAGCC